>JAQVRQ010000081.1 GCA_028700975.1 Bacteroidales bacterium
TTTAACATAGCAACTGAACCTCTTTATACCTGGATGGGAGTTCCAGAATTCTTAAAGGATTTTTATGAAAATATGAAACAGAATCCTTGGAGTTCACTCCTAACTGTAGTAATATTTGCTCCACTATTTGAAGAGTTCTTGTGCAGGGGTATAATATTAAGGGGACTACTCCATCACACATCACCGTGGAGAGCAATCATCTGGTCTTCGCTTATGTTTGCTGTGATGCACTTAAATCCCTGGCAAGCACTCCCTGCATTTATGGTAGGTATGCTAATGGGTTGGATATATTGGAAAACAGGATCTTTATGGGCAACAATCTTTATCCATTTCGTTAATAATGGTTTTTCGTTTCTCATTACAACTCTGTTTCCTCATATAGAGGCAGACGCAACACTTGCATCGTTAATGCCACAAAAACAATATTTAATTATTTATATGGCCTCAATCATTTTTACTGTTGGGGCTCTCTTGTTTTTAGATAAAAATTATGACAAATCTATATCCACTAAAGTTCAAGCCCATTCTTAAGGAGAGAGTTTGGGGAGGAGAGGTATGGCAAATTAGCGGAGTTGAGGGAGATATCTCCCTTGTTTCAAACGGATTTCTTAAAGAGAACACCATAAATGACCTTTTAGAGACATATCTGGGAGAGATTGCGGGAGATGAAATTTACGAATCATTCGGAAATATTTTTCCAATTCTTGTAAAAATCCTTCAAATAAATGACTCCCTATCTCTTCAACTTCACCCATCTGACGAGATCTCACTTGAGAGGCACGACTCATACGGCAAAACCGAGTGTTGGTATATTCTGGAGGCAAAACCAACAGCCAGGATTTATCTTGGACTAAACAAGGATCTCACACCACAGGAGTTTTATGACCATTGTACTAATGACTCAGTAGAGGGCATAATGAATGTAATAACTCCAAAAAAGGGTGACTTCATTTACATTAAGCCTGGAACTCTGCACGCTGCCACAGGTGGAATTACTGTAGCAGAGATTCAGCAAGTCTCTGACGTTACATACAGAGTTTATGACTGGGGCAGAGAGCATAACCCGGAAACGGCAAGAGAGATGCATCTGGACCTGGCGATTGATTGTATCAACTACAATAAAATGGATATACACGCCCCATATTATCTCTATGATGGCGAGTATCTATCTAAGGAGGAGAACAGGAGAACTCTCTTAAACGAAGAACATTTCAAAGTAGATATTCTAAGCGTAAATGAGATTGAGCGTCTAGAGAGTGACAACTTCCAGAGCTTCATTATTTACTTTGCCACTGAAGGTGAGGCAATAATAAGGGGTGGAAACGGAGAGGTCTCCTTAAAGAGAGGAGAGTGCACCGTAGTACCGGCATATTTAGGAGAGTACACAATAGAAAAGGTGACACAAAAGTGCCACCTTCTAGAAATCACCGGCAAGCCCAGACCGGAGTAAACTAACTCTCATCCTCTTCCCACCAGAGATTATCCATTAGAGAGTCCATCTCCCTTCGCTCTTTTTTGGTAGGGCGTCCGGCACCTCTCTCTCTTACCATATGCATTGTCTCTTTTGGAGCCAATAACTTATCTCTTTCAGACTGAGGGGTAGTGTCTTGCACATACTCCTCTACAAGTCTGGCAGGCTGTCTTTTATCAATAGGGCTTTTTACAATAAATGAGTAGTTGACAATGCCTTTCCGCACTACAATCTCATCACCGCTTTTTACCTCTCTGGATGATTTTGCCTCAATATTATTAATTTTAACTCGACCACTTTTGCAGGCATCAGCAGCTTCAGATCTGGTCTTAAAAATCCTTATTGACCAGAGGAATTTGTCCATTCTGCTCATAATATGGATTATTTAGTGTTAAAAATATTCATCGTACGTTCAATACCAATCAGGCCAAAAGATCTAATGGCATCAGCAGCTCTGTCACATACATCGGGCAACTCCAATCTCTCCCTAGCGCTCCATTTACCTAGCACATAATCTATCTGTCCGCCATTGCCAAAATTATCACCTATCCCCACACGCAATCTTGCATAATTGTTATGACCAAGAGTAGCGGCTATATCTTTTAGACCATTATGCCCTCCGTCACTACCCTGTTTTCTCATTCTCAAAGTTCCCAGTGGTAACGCAAGATCGTCCACAATGACTAAGAGATTCTCCACAGGAATCTTTTCTGACTGCATCCAGTAATTTACTGCCCTTCCACTCAAATTCATATAAGTAGATGGTTTCAGAAGAATAAAACTTTTCCCCTTATGACGATACTCCGCTACAGAACCTAGTCTACGACTCTCAAAAGAGATGTTGGACGCCCCGGCAAGGACATCCAACACATTGAAACCAATATTGTGACGGGTATCTGCGTATTCAATGCCGATATTTCCAAGACCGACTATAAGAAAACTCATTCCCGTATTGTTTATTACTTAGCAGCGGCAGCAGCAGCAGCGGCAGCAGCACCAATTGCAGCACGAGTCATCTTAACGGCACAAATAATAGCACTCTTTGGTGTTAAAATCTGAATACCTTCGTAAGAGAGTTCGCCGGCAACAATTGTTTTGCCAAGTTTAAGATTAGTAATATCTACTGGAAGTGAATCAGGAAGTTTATCAAGCATAGCTGAAACCTTCAGTTTACGAGTAGTTTGCATAAGCTTGCCACCCTGCTTTACACCCTCTGAATTACCCTGAAGTACAACAGGGATATTAATTGACACCGGTTTACCTTCAACTATACTTAAAAAGTCAATATGAAGAGGTTCGTCAGTCACAGGATGATATTGTGCGCTATGGAAAGTCGCAAGATATTTCTTGCCATCAACATCCAGTTCAACAATATAAGAGTTTGGAGTATAGATAATTTGACCTAGCTCCTTTTTGTCTATTGAAAAAATTACATTCTCCTTAATGTTCTCTCCATAAAGAACACAAGGAACACGCTCTTCTCTTCTTAATGTTTTTACTGCCTGCTTGTTAGAAATTGTTCTAGCAAGGCCTGTTAATTGAATTGTTTTCATAAAAATAATTTAAAATGTGTTACTCAATCCGTTTTTTCGGATCCCATCGCACCAAAAAGCTAAACTTTTTAAAGTTACCGGGGGCAATTTTGGGAGCGCAAAGTTAATCAAAATTATCAATTAACCAATTTTGTTCTCTTATTCCACTCGAGTGATTTATAAAAAACTTCAAGATCACCTGATGGATTATCAGGAATATAAACAGAGACTCCAGAGTAATGCTCAATAGGAATATCCAGAAATTTCTCAGTCGCCCATTTGGTTATCACAACGTCATCAAGAAGTTCTCTAAATATAAGTAGCTGAGATGGTGTCGCAATTCTTGATACAAAATCATCAAGATCAAAAAAGTAATCTTGTCCTAACCTGAAGTAGGGCTGAACAGAGAATCTGTTTACCGCTGCAATTTTATCTCTGTTAGTAGAAAATATGGTTTCACAAATCACCCCAAGCTCTTCAATATCGTCAGTATCATACAAAGCTATTGTAGCTGAATTGTAGATGGTCGAATTTGAAGGATCTTTAGGAGCATAGAATGTATAATAGATATTTGCAACCTCTTCCAAATCTGTTCTATACTCAAACAGAGGGCGAATTACCTTATCATAAGGAAATCCTGTTGCAAGAATTTCAGTAGGTGCAGCCATTATATAATCGGCCTTGTTCCTAAGCTCATAAGCAACCTCAATCCCCCCCATATAACAGCAATCAAAAATTAAAAAATCTAGTTTGAACGGAATTGCCTCTCTTAATTCAAAAATCTCCATCTCTGTTCCCCTGTCCTCTCCAAAAGATTTCACAATTGAGCCATAGGGATCTTCAAAAGAGACTCCCGGGGCCTTGGTTGAACCATACTCCCCCTTTGGCAGCCATCCTGTCGCGTGAGACCACAAAATAAGTCCATAATCATCAGCGGGAAAAATAGTCTTAATTTTGTTCAACACACCCTTAAGAACATCTGGTGAAGCCGAGTTATGATCTTCATACGCAGCAACTACCTCTTCTACAGGGAGACCGTCGGGATCTTTAAAAAGTCTTACCAGTGCTGGTTTGAATCCACTAATATGCTTATAAACCAGCAGTATACTCTCATCATTTACGGATGGAAGATATCCATCTTTCAATGCAACCATATTATCCAGAGCAAAACTGCTCAAGTTATTATTAGCTGCAACATAGAGAAGCACAACTTTATCATACTCCTTCCCTATCCCAATTTTTTCACACGATTCTGTAATAAACATTACTGAAACAAGCAGAACCGCAGAAAGAAATCCAAATCTTGCTCTCATCATATCTCTATTTTACAGTGACAATTGAATAACCAACCCCTCTTACATTCTCTATGGAAAGCGGAGTCCCTTCTAGTTTCTTCCTTGTTTTATGAAGTAAAACATCCAGATTATTCATATTGTCAATATTATGATCTCCCCAGATTTTTATAATAATCTCATCAACGGAGCAGATCTTATTCTCATTCTCAAAGAGAAATTTAAGTAATTTATTTTCGTTTTTAGTAAGAGGAATTAATCTCTCTCCCTTTTTTATACAGCATTTATCTGCTAAATAGTATTTGTTCTCCAGTGGAGGAGGTCCGCCCACAGCATCAATAAGCTGAAAAGCTCTTACAATTCTCAATTGCAGCTCTTTTAGTCCAAATGGTTTGCGAAGATAGTCACAATTTCCCAAACCAAGTCCCTTCACTACACTCTCTTCGTCCGAGAGAGAGGTGATAAAAATAATCTGGACAGTACTTGTCATTCTAATAACTTTGGCCAGGTTAAAGCCATCAATTTCAGGCATATTAACATCACAAAGCATAAGCTCAGGGTTAAACTTAATAAACTGCTCATATGCAGACTGGCCATTATCTGTATACCTTACATCGTATCCATTAAAGGTAAGGAACTGGTACATTATCTGTCCAAATTCCCTTTCATCCTCAGCAATAAGAATTCTCCTCTTTATCATCTATTTCTTTATAGTAAACATAAATTTGCTACCCTTTCCAGGCTCACTCTCCACCATCACTTCTCCCTTGTGAGTTATTGCAACCCATTGTACATAATTTAACCCAAGACCAAAGCCTTTCCCCTTTGCAGAGTGCTCAGAAGAGTTGACCCTGTAGAAACGTTCAAAAATCTTTTTCTGGTCAGATACCGGAATCCCTATCCCATTATCTTCCACAATTATAGTCAAATCCAGCGAATTTTCCTTGGCATATATCTTAATATTCACGCTATCACCCGAATACTTTACCGCATTTTCAATAAGATTCCCAATAGCGTTTGATATGTGGATTTTGTCTCCGTAAACCATTAAAGAGGGATCAAAAAGAGCCTCAATCTCAATTGATTTATCTTTCCTGCTAAAATAATTATCAAGATAATGAGCAATAACCTCTTTTAAAGGGAACCTTTCCATAATAAGATTAACCTTATTTTTCTCAAGTTTATTTATATCAAGTAGCTTTTCAATCAACCTATTTATATATACAACCTTATTTCTTGAAAGCTCCAGAAAACTATCGACCTCCTTTTTATCGCTGTACATCTCTGCCATTTCAATTGAGGAGAGAGCACTTTGAAGAGGAGAGCGCAATTCGTGAGTAAAGAAACTGGTAAGATTCTCCCTAAGCTGGGCTAAAGTAATCTGCCTTGACAACATCTTAAACTGAAGAACAATAGCAACAACGATAAAAATCAGCAAAATCAATGATGCAAAGCCAATCAACATAAAATCTCCTTTGTA
>JAQVRQ010000082.1 GCA_028700975.1 Bacteroidales bacterium
ATCCGGTTGCACTGAAGAGCTCCGTTAAACTTGGCTTTACTTTTGAATCCTGCCTGATGGCCGGTAACAAGATTACCCTCCATCTTGCCCCATATATCTGCACTTCCGCAGAAAAGATCTCCAATAAATTGGGCATTATCTCCAATTACTACCTTCCCTCTTGTCTGGATCTTTCCTTCAAAAAACCCATCAATTCTAATGTCGCTTGTTGTTATCAGAGTACCTCTGAGTTCTGTTCCACCGGCAATCCGATTTACCTCATTTATTTGTGGAACAACTTCATTTTTTGCCATATCCCAATCTTTAAATATGTATTACCTCTCCGTGAGAGGCTGCTGCAGCCTCCATAATAGCCTCACTCATTGTAGGATGAGGATGTACAGAGTGTATTAAATCACGTGCAGTAACCCCCAAATTGCGTGCCACAACAACACCTGAAATCATTTCAGTAACGTTTGCCCCAACAAAGTGGGCACCCAAAACCTTGTCTGAATCTGCATCAACAATAAGTTTAACAAATCCATCTTTATCACCCGCTGCTGCTGCTTTACCTGATGCTGTAAAAGGGAATTTACCAACCTTAATATTAAGTCCTCTCTCCTTTGCTGCCTTTTCTGTAATACCCACAGAGGCAATCTCTGGAGTAGTATATGTACAGCCGGGTATGTTTTCATAGTTAACAGCAGGAGGATTTAAACCGGCAATCTGTTCAACACAATTGATAGCCTCTGCTGACGCTACGTGCGCAAGTGCGGGAGTTGCAATTACATCTCCTATCGCATAAACGCCTTTAATATTTGTCATATATGCAGAATCAACACTAATCTTGCCTCTTTCAATATTTACACCCAACTCCTCAAGTCCCAAATTCTCTATATTTGAAATAACACCAACGGCAGAGAGAACCTGTTCTGCCTCAACCACAACCTCTCCCTTTTTTGTCTCAACTGTTAATTTGCACAATTCACCGGAGATATCAACGGACTTCACCTTTGAAGATACCATAACCTTTATACCCATCTTTCTGAAGGAACGGCTTAATTGTGCCGATACATCATCATCCTCAAGGGGAACAATATTATCAAGATACTCAATAATATGTACTTCGGATCCCATTGAGCGATAAAAATAAGCCAGTTCACTTCCTATAGCTCCGGAACCAATTACTGCAAGGCTTGCCGGTAATTTATCCGGCACAAGGGCCTGTCTGTATGATATAATTTTTTTCCCGTCAATTGGTGCAAAAGGCAATGAATTTGCCCTGGCTCCAGTTGCAATAATTATATTTTTTGCCTCGACTGATGTAACATTTCCATCATTTGCAGTTACATCAACTTTACCAGCTGAAACAATCTTTCCGCTTCCCTGTATAACTGTAATTTTATTCTTTTTAAATAGATACTCAATACCCTTACTCATATTTGCAGATACCCCCCGACTTCTCTCAACAATCTTTCCCAGGTCTGCTTTTACATCTCCGTCTATTTCAAATCCATAGTCAGATGCGTGATTTGCATAATGGAGAGCCTGAGCGCTTTTAAGAAGGGCTTTAGTGGGAATACATCCCCAGTTGAGGCATACTCCGCCAAGTTCACTTCTCTCAACAACAGCTGTATTTAAACCCAACTGTGAGGCTCTTATTGCAGCCACATATCCACCGGGACCGGAACCTATAACTATTAAATCAAACATTCTAATCAATTTTAAAATTACACATTAACTATTGGCACCGTGACAGTTTTTAAACTTCTTTCCACTACCGCAAGGGCAGGGATCATTTCTACCAACTTTTTTCTCAACGTGCACAGGTGCCTGACTCTTTGGTTCGCCTGAAGAGGCGACAAGATCCTGTCTTGAAGTCTGCATCCTGCTCAAATCTGTCTTCTTCCTCTGCTCATCTCTGACACTAACAGGCTCTCGTTTGTCTGTAAGTGGTATCTGAGATTTCAAAAGGAATGCCAAGACATCTCTGCTCACTTTATCAAGAACTCCCTTAAAGAGCTGAAAACTCTCAAACTTGTATATAAGAAGAGGATCTTTCTGCTCGTAAGTTGCATTTTGAACAGACTGCTTAAGGTCATCCATCTCTCTCAAGTGCTCTTTCCAGTGTTCGTCAATCATAAGCAGAGTAATCATCTTATTGAGTGCTCGGCCCAACTCCTTGCCATTACTGTCGTATGCCTTCTTAAGGTTAACAACAAGTTGCATAATTTTGTTTCCGTCACTTACCGGAATTGCTATATTTTCGTATGTGGCACTTTGTGTCTCATAAATCTGTTTCATTATTGGCCAGGCCCTTTCAACAAGAGCATCCACCCTTCTTTTATATACCTGATTAACGTTATCAATAAAGGCATCTGTAACAGCATTCAGAGACTCTTTGTTGTACATCTCCTCATCAATACCTGGTTCAATTGAGAGCTGTCTGATAACATCAAACGAGAATGATTCATAGTCTGAATTTCCGTGATGAGATGCAATTAGAGACTCGCAGTAATCATTTATCATATTCTGCACATCAACATCAATTCTCTCTCCGTTAAGGGCATTTTTTCTTCTGGTATAAATTACCTCCCTTTGAGAATTCATAACGTCATCATACTCAAGCAGCCTCTTTCTTATTCCAAAGTTATTCTCTTCCACCTTTTTCTGCGCTCTCTCAATAGATTTGGATAGCATTGAGTGTTGCAGCACCTCTCCCTCCTTTAGCCCCATTCTGTCGACAATAGAGGCAATTCTATCAGAACCAAAGAGACGCATAAGATCATCTTCCAAAGAGACATAGAAACTTGATGTCCCAGGGTCTCCTTGCCTTCCCGCTCTACCTCTCAACTGTCTGTCAACCCTTCTGGAGTCGTGTCTCTCTGTACCAATAATTGCAAGTCCTCCGGCATCTTTTACACCTGCACCGAGTTTAATGTCGGTACCACGACCTGCCATATTTGTGGCTATTGTCACTGCCGATGGCTGTCCCGCCTCTGCCACAATCTCCGCCTCTCTTGCGTGTTGTTTAGCATTTAGCACATTATGCTTAATGCCTCTAATCTTAAGCATTCTGCTTAGAAGCTCTGAAACCTCAACTGATGTTGTACCCACCAGAACAGGTCTTCCTGCCTTGGTAAGAGTTACAATTTCGTCAATAACTGCGTTATATTTTTCTCTCTTTGTTTTAAAAATAAGATCATCCTGGTCTTTTCTGGTAATAGGTCTGTTAGTTGGAATAACAACCACATCCAGTTTATAAATTGACCAGAACTCACCAGCCTCAGTTTCAGCTGTACCTGTCATACCAGCGAGCTTATGGTACATTCTGAAGTAGTTCTGCAGGGTAATTGTTGCAAATGTTTGGGTTGCTGCCTCAACTTTTACCGACTCCTTAGCCTCAATAGCCTGATGCAATCCATCTGAATACCTTCTTCCCTCCAATATACGGCCAGTCTGCTCATCCACAATTTTAATCTTGTTGTCAAGTACAACATACTCAACATCCTTTTCAAACATTGTGTAGGCTTTTAAAAGCTGGTTTACTGTATGAACACGTTCGCTCTTTATTGCATAGTCTGCCAGCAAAGCATCTTTGGTAGCCAGCTTCTCCTCCGGCTTCATCTCACTCTTGTCTAGTTCAGCTATTTCAGACCCAATATCAGGAAGAATAAAGAACTTGTTGTCGCTTACACTTTTTGAGATAAGCTCGTGCCCTTTATCGGTTAATTCAACAGATTTTTGTTTCTCTTCAATTATAAAAAAGAGGTCGTCCGTAACAAGGTGCATCTGTTTGTTGTTGTCCTGCATAAAGAAATTCTCGGTTTTGACAAGAATTTGCTTCATTCCCGGTTCGCTTAGATACTTAATAAGGGGGTTGTATTTAGGTAATCCTTTGTGAGCTCTCAGTAAAAGTTTGCCTCCCTCTGTCTCATCTCCTTCAGCTATCTTCTTCTTTGCTTCATTAAGTAACTGGGTGACAAGGTTTCTTTGTGCGCTATAAATTCTCTCTACAAATGGCTTGTATTCATTGAACTGCTGGTCATCTCCCTTAGGTACAGGACCGCTTATAATAAGGGGTGTCCTAGCATCGTCAATAAGAACTGAGTCAACCTCATCCACAATAGCGTAATGATGTTTCCTCTGTACCAGATCCTCCTGGTTAATGGCCATATTGTCCCTTAGGTAGTCAAAACCAAATTCATTGTTTGTTCCAAAGGTAACATCTGCCTTATATGCCTGTTTTCTGGCATCACTGTTAGGTTCGTGTTTATCAATACAATCAACCCTTAAACCGTGAAACTGATAGAGAGGACCCATCCACTCCGAGTCCCTTTTTGATAGATAGTCATTCACTGTAACTATGTGAACCCCTTTACCGGCAAGAGCATTAAGGAATACAGGAAGAGTTGCTACCAGTGTTTTTCCCTCACCTGTAGCCATCTCTGCAATCTTACCCTCGTGAAGTACAACACCTCCAATTAACTGAACATCGTAGTGAACCATATCCCACTTGATACGGTTTCCACCCGCCATCCAAGTATTTTTCCATATAGCTTTATCACCGGTTATCTCAACGTAATCATGCTTTGCAGCAATGTCTCTATCAAGGCTTTGCGCAGTAACCTCAAGAGTTCCATTTTCTTTAAATCTGCGAGCGGTAGATTTCATTATAGCAAAGGCCTCCGGAAGAACCTCACGAAGCGCCTCCTCAATCTTTTCATCGACTCTTTTATTGATTTTATCGACTTCAGTTGCTAAATCCTCTTTCTCAGAAACATCTATCATCACATCCTCAAGCTTAGCCTTAAGCTCTGCAATTCTAGACTCCTCATCGGAAATCTTCTGAGCAATAAATTGTTTTAACCTGGCTGTCTCGCCTCTTAATTGGTCATTTGACAATGCGTCAATTTTTCCGTAAACCTCCTGGATCTTTCCCACATAAGGGTTAATCTCCTTAAGATCTCTCTCCGCCTTTGTTCCAAAGAACTTTTGAAGCAGACTGTTAAATAGTGCCATTTATATGATTTTATTTTTTTGTTTACATTGACTAACCTGCAAAGATAAAAAAATAGAGTTAAAGATTGTAAATTTGCACTCATTATGCGCACTTTGGAATGAGAAGAAAAGTTATTATTAGTGAAGATGGATCAAAAACACTAACCCTTGAAGATTTTCAGGAGTCTTATCACTCCATTCACGGAGCACTCTCAGAGAGCCTCCATATCTTCATTCGGGAAGGTCTTAATTATTATATTTCCAAGAATCCAGAAAGGTCAGAAATCTCAATTCTTGAGGCGGGATTGGGCACAGGGCTTAACTGTCTGCTAACTGCAATAGAGCTGACAAACTATCCGATGACGAAGAGGGTAAATTACATCACTGTAGAGAAGTTTCCTGTGACAATGGATGAAGCTGAACTCCTGAACTATCCTGCACTCTTTCCCGGAAATAACGAAGCAGAAGAAATCTATCAAACAATACACGGCAGTAACTGGAATTCAACGACAGAGATATCAGATAGAATGAATATTGTCAAAATTGATAACTCATTTGAAGATGAGTTTCCTAAGCTGTCAGATAATAGTATAGATATTGTTTATTATGACGCATTTTCACCTGAAACTCAGCCTGAATTATGGAGTGATGTTATCTTCAGAGATATTTACAGAGCTCTGAAACCCGGTGGAATACTAGTTACATACTCCTCAAAAGGAATTGTAAAAAGGGCTCTGAGGGAATCAGGATTTGAGGTGAAACGGCTGCA
>JAQVRQ010000083.1 GCA_028700975.1 Bacteroidales bacterium
CGCAACGGTTACCTCTGCAGGGTCCCATACCTATACGGGTTATATGTTTGAGTTCATCTGATGATATTACTTTTCTATCTCCAACTGCGGCGAGCATCTTCTCTACAGTAACATCCTCACAGTGGCAGATATATGTTTTTGCGTCGTGCTCTCCTTCAAGTGGTTTAATTTCAAGTGGTTTTGGGAATTTCTCTTTAATTATAAATCCTCTTACAGCCAGCAGTTCCTCTCCCTCAAGATCTTTCGCCTTTACTCTTGCAACATTTGTTTTATTCTCCTTTTTTAGGATTTTTTCAACAACTCCCTCTCCAACTTTTTTACCGTTGTTGTCTACGAGGAATACCTCAGCACCCTCATCGGCCTTGTATTCGATAGGAAGGAAGATCCAGTTTTTGTTAAACTGGTATCCAAAAATGGCAAGACCCGGACACTGATATACGCAGCGCATACAGCCTACACATTTATCATAGTCAATTTTTGGGACTGTTGATGTTGAGGATTTTGTGATAGCGCCATACTCACAAGCAAAAGAGCAAGGGTTGCAGGCAAATCCGTAAAGACAGTCAATTTGAACAAATCCCTTCTCCTTCATACGTTCAGGAGTGGGTCTGAATGGCTCCTCAATTACCCTTACAGGGTGTTGCTGGGAGTCTATATACTCTTTTGAAACAGCAAGATAGTCGTTGTAATTGTACCTAAATCCAAGATCCTGCTGTATCTCATATGCACACTGTTTTCCTCTCAGCACTGCCGATGTTCCCTCACCAATTCTTACCGCGTCGCCCACACCGTGGCAGTGACGTCCAAATATCTCAACCCCTTTTCTAAAGAGTTGGTTGTCCGGAATAAGGCCTGTGCATATATTTATACAATCAATATCTTCAACCACCTTTTCTGTTCCCGGTATAGGTTTGAAATTTTCACACTCCGCTATGATTGCTCCAACCACGCCTGTTCTCTCGGCGTTAGGAATGGCCTCCAGCAAAATATGTGATGTGAGAATAGGTATGCCGAGCCTTCTAACTCTGTTTGCCTGTACAGGGAAGCCCCCTTCGCGAGGCATCGCCTCAATAATAGCCTTTACTTCCGCTCCGGCCTGCATAGCCTGGTAGGAGGTGAGATAGCCGATATTTCCGGCTCCCACGGTAAGTATTTTTTTGCCGAGGAGCGTAAGCTCCTGGTTCATCATCCTTTGAACAACTGCTGCTGTATATACTCCAGGTAAATCATCATTTTTGAATGCCGGCATAAAAGGTACTGCACCTGTAGCTATTACAAGGTGCTCTGCATCTACATAGCTAATCTCCTGTTTTGCAATATCTTTAATAACAAGTCTCTTCCCCTCAAGGATATCCCATACTACTGAATCCAGTAATATACCGCTATGATCCTCTCCTGCAAGTGTATTTGCAATGTCAAATCCCCTCATTCCTCCAAAACGCTTCTCCTTTTCAAAGAAGAAGAACTGGTGAGTCTGCATCAGAAATTGTCCGCCAATTTTTGTATTGTTGTCAATAACCAGGTTTTGGATTCTTGCCTTGTTAAGCTCCTCTCTTACTGCAAGCCCGGCTGGTCCAGCACCAATTATAACAACAGTGGTTTTTCTGATTTTAATTTCACTTCCGTCCTTTTCAACAATAACAGTATCTTCAGGAAGGTATGACTCCTCAATTCTGTTTACTTTTTTAACATCGTCAACCTTTGTGATGCATATTCGCCTCACCTTGCCATCTACAAGCATTTCGCAGGCGCCACACTTTCCAATTCCGCACTCCATCGTGCGCTCTCTGTTCTCAAGGCTGTGTTTATGAACTACTTTTCCGGCTTGGTGTAGTGCTGCAGCAATTGTAAAACCTCTCTGGCCGGTGATTTTTTGACCCTCAAAAAGAAACTCTACTCTATCTTCCGCAGGGATGGGAAGGATAGGATGCTCGGTGATTCTATACATAGTTAAGTTTAAATTTGAACAAATTTAGCTAAAATTTGAAATCGTAATTTTAAAATTGCAAATTTTTTAAAGTTTGTATCAAATAGTACCTTTTTGCTTGCATAATGTTATATTTTAGTACCGAAAAACCAATTAAAAAAGAGAGAGATATGAAGAGAATGATTTTTTTAGTTGCAATTCTGACAGCAGGCTGTCAGGGTATGACATTAACAGATGAAGAGGAAGCAACCCTTTTATTAACAATCACAACTGAGAGTGTAGACTCAAAATCATCCGGAAGAGAGATGCCGGACACAAACTCAATGACCCTCATTATTAGGTCAGAGAGTGATACTCTGTTCCAGAATCTTTACGGATCAAAGCCCAGGGAGTTAAAACTTGAACCCGGGAAATATTTTGTAGAGCTATTCTCACACAGACATTTGGCTCCGTTATTCAACACACCTTGCTGGGGGGATTCACGAGAAATTACCCTCTCTTCAGGGGAAGTATCATCACTTGACCTAAACTGCAGGCAGACAAACAGCGGCGTGAGGCTGGTATTCTCCCCCGAATTCATAACTAAATACTCGGCCTACCAACCGGAAGTTTACAGCGGAGCGGGAGCAGCTGATTATCCCGGCACTGGAGCAGCTATCTACCCATATACTGAGGAGCGCTATCTCTATCTTAATCCGGGGAGATTCTATGTTAGGCTTAAACCTGAAGGAGAGACTTCAGCTCCAATACCTCTCTTCTCAAAAACGGCGGAGGCCAGGGAGATGCTCTCTATCAACATTAAGCTTGCACCGGGCGATACAGGTGCAATTGGCGACGGTATCATAATTGACACAAGCTCAACGTGGATAATAGATACTGTAATAATAGACGGAAATGACGGTTCTTCACAGGCCAAAGCGATACTACTATCCAGACTTAGTGAATTTGAGGGTATGAAGGTATGGGTAAAGGGCTATATTGTTGGCGGAGATATCTCATCTGATACAATCAGATTTATACCTCCATTCGTAAAACCAAGCCATATGGCAATAGCGGCGGATCCATCCGAGAGGGTAAGAGAGATGTGCTTTGGTGTCAATTTGCCATCCGGAAGTATTCAGGATCAGTTCTCACTGGTTGCATTTCCTGAAAATGTTGGTAAGAGAGCCTGGGTTAAGGGAACCATAGTTCCATCCTATTTGGGAGGGCAGGGTATTAATCCGGTAACAGAGGTAATTGTTGAATAATTCTTTTTGCCAATTCCAGAATTAAATTTTAACCCCAATTTTTTATAAATTTGTTCTATGGAAAAGGCAGAAAAAAACTACTTTGCACACGAAACCTGCGTCATAGATGGAGGCTGTGAAATAGGCTCCGGAACTAAAATTTGGCACTTCTCTCATATTATGGAGGGGTGCAAAATAGGTGAAAACTGTAACCTGGGACAAAATGTTGTAATCTCTCCGGGTGTTGTCCTGGGAAACGGAGTAAAGATTCAAAACAATGTATCTGTCTATACAGGAGTTACTTGTGAAGATGAAGTGTTTCTAGGCCCATCTTGTGTTTTCACAAATGTAATGAACCCAAGAAGTGCAGTAAACAGAAAACACGAATATGCACGCACCAATGTGGGACACGGAGCAACAATAGGAGCAAACGCTACAATAGTTTGCGGCCACGATATTGGAGAATACGCATTTATTGGAGCAGGAGCAGTAGTAACAAAAACAGTTAAGCCTTTTGCCCTAATCGTTGGAAACCCAGGAATCCAGATAGGGTGGATGAGTCGAATGGGTCACCGACTCCAGTTTGACACTTCAGGCCACGCCACCTGCCCGGAAAGCGGCGAACACTACAAACTAGATCACAACCACGTCACTCTTGAACGCAAAAAATGAGCGGACGACCTACTTGGTCGCCCGCTCTCCTTTCAATATTAATCATCATCTGTCAATCTTACTGCATTCACAGAATAATCCGCACAACTTCCGGAGTTTTTCCTCCTCGCTCACTTTGTTCGCTGTGGCGGAGACTCCTTCAGTTATGCGGATTACTCTCTGAAAGGGTATGCAGTAAGTTCTGCGACACTTTATCCGAGGGGTGACCCCTCGGGTTGATTGTCATTACTTGCCTCCTAGCAGTACTTTGTCAATGGCATCTTTGAAGCTTGCTTTTGGGAGTGCTCCTTGTGCCATCTGTGGAGTTTCGTTCATTGGGCAGAATAGAATGGTAGGGATGCTTCTTATGCCGAATGCTCCTGCCAGTTCTTGTTCGGCTTCTGTGTCTACTTTGTAGATATAGATTTTGTCTGAATACTCTTTTGCTAGTTCGTCAAGGATAGGTGCTACCATCTTGCAGGGTCCACACCAATCTGCGTAGAAGTCTATTATACAGGGTTTGTCTCCTAGATATTTCCACTCTGTTGGATTGCTTTCGTAGTTTGCTACTTTTGTGAGGAACTCCTCTTTTGTTAAATGTATTGTCTTCATTCTTTTTTATTTTATTGTTTTATCAATTTCTATTTGCTTTTAGTTGCTTTTTCGTCATTATTTTTGGTTGCAATCATAATGAATTGTTCGTATGTTTTCTCTTGCTTAGTAAGGGTGTTGTAGATGTATGTTTTTTCTACTTTTAGTCCTGCCTTTTGTAGTTGGGCGGTGAGCTTTTCTGTGTTGAATCCTTTATGGGGAATCTCTTCTCCGTTATGGAAGCTGCCGTCCTCCTCTTTCAGGTCTCCTATTACCATAACACCTGAGGGTTTAAGAATGTTTGCCGAGATGTGGTTTAAGGCGCTTTCAATATCTTCTACGTGATGCAGAGCCATTAGTGTGGTTATGAGATCTATGTCCTTTTGGTTGTACGAGTGTATCTCTCCGTGGATGATTGATTTGCTAAAGTCTTTGATTGCTCCCAGTTTTTGTTTGAGAATCTCAAGCATTGATTCGGAGCTGTCCAAATAGACTACATCTCTTGTTAATTTGGATAATTGCATTCCTACCAGCCCTGTTCCACAACCGTAGTCCATCATTTTTTGATCTTTTCCGGGTGTGTAATTCTTGAGGAGCTCTTTTACAAACTTCTCAGCCATCTCCATCTTCATTGGAGTGTCCCACTCAGATGCTTTATTCTTGAAATAGTCCACTGTAATCTGTTTTACTGTAGTCTGGTTTTTCGTATTTGCCTTCGTCTAATGGATTGTAGCCGTTCTCTTTTAATTTTGCAAAGATCTCCGGAAAGTTAATTTCGTCTGTATGATCTACTGTTACTTCGTTTCTGGAGTTATCTACATTTACTCCGTATACTCCGCTGAGTGATGCTATCTCTCTGTTTAGCGAGTTGTTAAATACACAACAGTTTGTCCTTTCCACTTTTATTACTGTTCTCATTTTTCCTCCCTCTTTTTCTCTTTTTTTAGAATACTGCCTAGTAGGCCGCCTAGTAATACTCCGTACAGAGTGCTGTTTATGGGTGAGGATGTGATGGGGCAGGTTCCACTATTACACCCGATGAAGTGCCAGTAGAGGTATCCTCCCAGTGCGCCCAATGCGGCTCCTGCTATAATAACCCATTGTTTTTTAATATATTGTATGGCTTTGTCCATTTTTTGACTGTTTAAATATCCCTTCAAATTTGTTGCAAAGATAGACATATTTTCTAATAAAACAATTTTCCAATGGAAAATAAAAAAGGTGAAAATAAAATTTATTGGTTTATATT
>JAQVRQ010000030.1 GCA_028700975.1 Bacteroidales bacterium
CCTGTGATTGTAATTTTATGAGGAAAAAGTGAAGTGAACATTACAGAATCTCCAATTAGGTATCTCCATAAGCCCCCGTTTGTTGTTATAACCATTGCGTAATTTACTCCAACTTTTACACTTTCAACGGTTTCAAAAGAGGTGAATTTACCCTCAATTGCATCTTCATACCTTTCAATTGGAATAAATTCATAAAAGATACCTCCGTTTGTCATTAGAAGCATTGAATTATCTCCAGGATCATCCTGAAAAGCAAAATACCCTTCTGAGGCGTTATAATTCTCCATATAGTTCATACTGTTGTGGGGAATTATTCTTTTGTACTCCTTTTTGTATGGCTCAAAGCTTATACCTCCGTGCATAAATAGTTCAAGATTTGGCCAAACTTCCCTTAAATCTTTTTTACCATTAAACTCAAGTATAGCGTTAAGAAGAATTAAATTCCAGGAGGGTACTCCAGATAAACTTGTCACATTTTGTTTTGAAGTGACCTTGCATATCTCTCCAACCTTTGTCTCAAAATCACTTATTAGAGCAACCTCTGTTGGAGGAGTCCTTCTGAACTCTGCAAGTATTGGTGAGTTTTTGAGCAAAATTGCTGATAGGTCTCCATATTGAGTTTTCCCGTTCCCCTCTTCATCAATTTTTGCACTTCCGCCAAGGGTAAGCGCCATACCTTCTAAAAGTTTTGAACCGGGATTGTTGTCCAAATAGGTTGAGAGCATATTTTGCATTCCGTCATAATGACAGAGATTGAGCGAGTCTTCAGTTACCGGAATAAATTTGCTTTTAGAACTGCTTGTCCCGCTAGACTTTGCAAACCATTTAGTTCTGCCGGGCCACAGAAGATTCTCTTCTCCGGCTCTTGATCTTGTAATCCAGCTCTCAATTTTATTATAATCCCTGAGTGGAACAGATTCCTGAAATTCTTGCAAACTCATTCCTTCGTGAATATTATGTTCAGCACCAAAAATGGTCTGCTCCCCCTTTGTTAGGAAATTTTCAAAAGCAACTCTCTGAAAGCTTATGGGATCTTTTCTGTTTTGATCCAGTAACTTTAGCCGTTTTGAAGAGTATAAGCGATAAATCTTTGATACAATGGGCATTCTTTCAAGTGTTATAATGTTGCAAAGGTAAGTATTATTCAAAGACCTCGTGCAGAATATCCAGGGAATGGATATCTATATTGAAGCCAAGATGATATGAGAGATAGGTGGTCATCTCTCTAGCAAACTGTGTTCGTTTGCCCCCTGTAACTCTCAGGAGATGAATGCTCTCTTCTCTTTTTTGAAGGATTATTGAAAGTATTAGAGAGCTATCTCCGCTGAAACATTTTGTACCAGCTCCAGTTTTCTCTTTAAAAGATCCTGAAATAATATCAAATAGAGCTCCTGGAGAGTAGTTCTTTTCTGGAGAGTAACCTGCCTCTTTGGAGAGTTCAACTAAAAACCAGATATGAAAATTTGCATAATCATCCTGAAGTCCCTCCAGCAAAAGAATAGATTTAACAAGGAAACTAAAGAAATTTGAGTTTGCTCCATATTCGTGTATACTCCTGTAAATAAGTTCGCTTATATAGAGTGCAACGGAGCTTTTACTCATACTTTCTCTAATGCCGGGAAGAGGGTAAAGTGCTCGAAAATTTGTTATGTATCTAAGCTCTCCTCTGGAGCTATCTGATAATTCGGCCTCAATAACGGATAGAGGATGGAGAAGCGAAAGGGCACTGCCTCTGCCTCCCTTTTTTAATATAAAACCACACCTTCCCAAGTCTGATGAGTATCCGTGTAAAATTATTGATGACTCTCCAAATTTGGTTTTATGAAGGACTACTATGGTTGTTAAAGAGCTCATCTACTATTCAAAGAGTGGAGGTATGCAGATAGTTCTCTCATAGCTACTCCTCTGTGTGAAATAATATTTTTCTCTTTAGGTGAGAGTTCGGCAAGAGATTTGTCATAACCATCAGGAAGGAATACCGGATCGTAGCCAAAGCCTCCGCTCCCGGATGGTGTATAAGCAATGGAGCCCTCTACTCTTCCCTCGAATAGGAGTATCTCCTTATCTGAAAGAATGAGTGTTATAATGGTAACAAAACGTGCTTTTCGTTCGTCAATACCATTGAGCTCTTTTAGAAGAAGTGCGGTGTTTTTTTTAGAGTCCGCCTCTGGGCCGGCGTACCTGGCCGAGTATACACCCGGTCTGCCGCCTAAAGAGTCCACTACAAGGCCGGTGTCGTCTGCAAAACAGGGACGCCTGAATCTCTCCCAGAGAAACGAGGCCTTCATAAGAGAGTTTTCCTCCAGGGTAGGTGCCGTTTCAGGAATCTCATCAGTGAATCCGAGGGAGGCTGGAGTTATAATATTGAAACCTTGACCGAGAATATCTCGGGCTTCTTGGAGTTTATGCGAATTTGCTGTTGCAAAAAGGAGTTCCATAATTTAAAATGAATGTTGCACCAAAGATACTAAAACTTTAAATTTGTGTTTAAGATACAGTTTACCATATGAAGAGAATAATGAAACCAGCGGCAATTATGGCCGTTATGTTGTTGACAGTTGCCTTATACGGCCAGTCAAAAGAGTTTAAGACAGGGAAAAGTTTGGATATACAGTTTTCCGTATTGAGGGAGCTCTCTCTCTTTTATGTGGATAGTGTTGAGATAGACAAACTGGTGAAAAAGGGAACTGAAGCTATGCTGGAGGCACTTGACCCCTATACTGTATATATTCCGGAAGAGAACGAAGAGGATCTTGAGATGATGACAACGGGCTCTTATGGTGGGATTGGCTCAATTATTACAAAGAGAGAAGGTGGGATTGAGCTTTCTGAGGTTTATGAAAATTCTCCGGCACATAAAGCTGGTCTTGTTGCTGGAGATATGCTTCTAAGGGTTGATACGGCTCAAACTAAATACCTGTCGTTAGATCAATGTTCTGCAAGAATGAAAGGTGTTCCCGGAACAACTGTAAGCTTCTTGATTAAAAGGTTAAGAACAGGGATCGAGGAGGAGATATCTGTTTTAAGAGAGAGAATCCATATGCCGGATGTTCCATACTGGGGTATGATAAGTGATACGATTGGTTATATCAGGATTACTGGTTTCACGGTTGATGGTTGGAAAGATGTAAAAAATGCTCTTGTTGAACTTAAGAAAAACCCTGAACTGAAGAGATTAGTGCTGGACTTACGTGGAAATGGAGGTGGATTATTGGATGAAGCTGTAAACATAGTCTCCCTTTTTGTCCCATCGGGAACTAAAGTGGTTTCGGCCCTTGGAAGATTTAAACAAACAGATGCTGTGTATTTTACAAAAGAGGAGCCGGTAGATTTGAAATTGCCCTTAATAGTAATGGTTAATTCGGGTTCTGCATCATCATCCGAAATTGTAGCCGGAGCTCTTCAGGATTTAGACCGAGCTACTATTGTGGGAACAAGAACGTTTGGGAAGGGGCTTATTCAATCTATCCGAGATGTTGGCTACAATACAAAGCTTAAACTCACGACGGCAAAATACTATACACCAAGCGGGAGATGTGTGCAGGCTATTGACTACAGCAACAGAAACGAAGATGGCAGTGTTGGGTATGTTGCAGACTCTCTAATTAAGCCTTTTAAAACCCGCCTTGGTAGAACAGTATACGATGGTGGTGGTATTGTTCCCGATGTGACTATCTCTCCAAGAATGTATAGCCGTATAGCGGTGTCACTAATATATGCCGATATTCTTAGAGATTATTCTGTTCAATATTATAAAAATAACAATTCTATCGGCTCTGTCAGGGAGTTTTTCCTAACAGATGAAGCTTATAATGAGTTTGTTGATTATGCAGAGGGGAGAGAGTTTGATCACAGAACCTCCTCTGAGGTCGAATTTGATAAAATGGTAGAGACAGCTAAAAGAGAGGGTTTGTTTGAAGATTTTGGAGATAGCATTAAAGATATTGAATCCAAGGTTAAGCTTGGAAAAAGAGGTGCTTTGATTAAGAATAAAGAGGAGTTAAAAAGTCTTCTTGAGGAGGAGATTTGTTCAAGATACTATTTCCAACGAGGCAGGTTTGAGAAAATGGCAACAAATGATGAACAGTTGACAAAGGCTGTTTCAGTTGAACTAATAAAAACGGAGTGAGAGATCTTGCAGATTTGATATTACCTAGGGTTTGTCCCGTGTGCAGAGAGAATTTGAGTGGCGTTGAGAGGGAGATTTGCCTTGATTGCCTGTCATCTCTGCCCTATACCTATTTCTGGAGTTATAAAAATAACCCGGCTGAGGAGCTATTCTGGGGGAAGGTCTATTTTCAAAGGGCTTCATCTCTTTTTTTCTATGGTGATGATAGTCCTTACAGACATCTAGTTCACGAACTTAAATACAATGGAAGGAGTGGAATTGGAACTCTTTTAGGATCTATGCTTGGCAGAAGACTTAAAGATTCCGGGTACTATAATGATATTGATTTTGTAGTATCTGTTCCTGTCCACCCTTTTAAATATTGGATGAGAGGCTATAACCAGGCAACTATTATTGCAAAGGCAGTTGCAGGTGAGTTAAATGTTAATGTTATAAAGGGTGCATTAAGTAAAAGGGCCTTTGCTTCTTCGCAGACAAAAATGGATCCTGAAAATAGGTGGAAAAATGCAGTTGAATCATTCTCGTTAGCCTCTGCTTCTAAAGTAGAGGGGAAGCATATCTTATTAATTGATGATGTACTTACAACCGGGGCAACTCTTGAAGCTTGCGGCTCTGCTCTTTTATGTGCTGATGGGTGTCGTGTGAGTGTTGCAACTCTCGCTTTTGTTGAATAATATTTTTAAGTTTGTAGCCTAATTATGTTGGACTTCATTAAAATAGGATTTATAGATATTCTGGATATTTTTCTAGTCGGTCTCCTTATTTATCAAGCATATAAGCTTATAAAAGGAACTGCCGCAATGAATATATTTACAGGGATATTGGTCTTTTACGTCATTTGGATAGTTGTTAAGGCACTCCATATGGATCTTTTGGGTGCAATAATGGGGCAGATTATTGGAGTAGGAGGATTAGCTCTTGTAATTCTTTTCCAACAGGAGATAAGGCGGTTTTTACTAAGAATTGGTACACGATACATTGATTCCAGACAACACCTGAGGATCATTAGGGCTTTTATGGGAAAGCAGAAGAGGAACATATCCCTAGAGACACTTGATGAGATAACATTAGCCTGTAAACGAATGGCTGAAACAAACACAGGAGCATTAATAGTACTTGCCCATACCTCTGCTCTGGAATTTGTCTCTGAGACCGGGGATCGTATTGATGCATTGGTTAACAGACGTTTGATCGAGACTATTTTTTTTAAAAATACACCACTTCACGATGGTGCTATGCTTATTATTGGAGAGAAAATTATAGCTGCAAGGTGTACTCTTCCTATTACAGAGAGTAACGGTGTTCCGGCTCACTATGGTATGAGGCATAGAGCAGCATTAGGAGTATCAGAACAGAGTGACGCCAGTGTTATAGTGGTCTCAGAGCAGAGAGGAGAGATCTCTTTTGTTAATAATGGTGAGATCAAGACAATCAGCAGTATTAACGAGTTAAGACTTGCAATTGAAAATGCATATAAGTAGCCAATGAATAACCTCTCCAGACTAGAACAAAAATTAGGGTTTGATAAAATTAGAGGGATGGTGGAGAGCGGATGCTCCACCACTGCTGCCAAAAAAATGGCTGCAGAGTTCTCCTTTTTAACAGATCATTCAAAAATTCTTGACTCTTTAGAGCAGACGGATGAGATGAGGGTTATTCAAATGCTGGAATCTAGTTTTCCTAATGATGGTTATGTAGATACAGCAGACTTTCTAAAGCAGCTTGAGAGAGATCACTACTATCTTGATACAAACTCTCTTTTTAGGTTAAGGCAATCTCTTGAGGCCACAGGAGCAATTACAAGATTTTTTAAAAACACAAAAGAGGATAAATACCCTTACCTTAAAAATTTGGCCTCTCCGGTGGTGATATTCCCAGAGGTTTCAAGGCGTATAGACACTATCATTGATAAATATGGATCTATAAAAGATGGCGCAAGTCCGGCTTTAATGGCTGTAAGATCCTCTATTAGGGAGAAAGAGGGGCAGATTTCTAAAAAGGTTACATCCATTTTAAAGAGAGCGCAGGCTGATGGGATGGCCGATGAAGAGGCCTCAGTTTCCGTTAGAGACGGAAGGATGTTAATACCTGTCTCAGCTGCAAATAAGAGAAAAATTCCAGGATTTGTAGTGGATGAATCGGCGTCAGGTAAAACTGTTTTTATTGAGCCGATGGAGATTGTGGAGTTAAACAATCTGGTTAAAGAGCTACA
Organism: Bacteroidales bacterium; assembly: GCA_028700975.1. Taxonomy (GTDB): domain Bacteria; phylum Bacteroidota; class Bacteroidia; order Bacteroidales; family UBA932; genus Bact-08. The sequence continues at coordinate 6,342 of JAQVRQ010000030.1, forward strand.
TTTTGCAGAACAGCGGGAGATACTAAAAATTTTAGTTGACTTCTCTGATTTTCTCAGGCCATATGTTCCGGAGCTTATTATCTCTGCATATTTTTTAGCTGAGATTGATTTTATCAGAGCAAAGGCTAGAGTGGGGATGTCGATGGAGGCGGGTAAACCGGTAATTTCTCAGGAGAGACTTATAAGAATTGTACGTGGCAGACATCCATTGCTTCAGAAGGCTCTCTCAAAAGAGGGTAAAGAGATTGTCCCACTCAATCTGGAGTTGAGTGGAGATAAAAGAATACTCCTTATTTCCGGACCAAATGCAGGAGGGAAATCGGTGTGTCTTAAAACGGTTGGAATTTTGCAGTATATGCTCCAGTCCGGAATGCTTGTACCAGCATCTGAAATTTCTGAATTCTCACTTTACACTCGTATTTTTATTGATATTGGAGATGAGCAATCAATTGAAAATGACTTAAGTACTTATAGCTCTCATCTTACAAATATGCGAGATGTTTTACTCAATGCAGATGATAAATCACTAGTTCTTGTAGATGAGTTTGGAGCCGGTACAGAGCCTACGGCGGGTGGCGCAATTGCAGAGTCAATACTTAAGGAACTTGAATCCAGAGGGTGTTTTGGAGTTATTACAACTCACTACAGCAACTTGAAATTCTTTGCAGGAACTAGTAAAGGAGTTATTAATGGTGGAATGCAGTTTGATGTCCAGAATATAAAACCTCTCTTTAAACTTGAGACAGGAGTTCCTGGTAGCTCTTTTGCATTTGAACTGGCTAAAAAAATAGGCCTTCCTCAAGACATTGTTAAATATGCCGAGGAGCGTGCAGGTGGAGAATTTATAGATTTGGAGAGAAATCTTAAGAAGATTGCAAGAAACCGCAGGATGCTGGATGAAAAATTGGCCAGAATAAAGAGTACTGACAAGACTCTTGAAAACATAACGGACAGGTACCAGAAGGAGCTGTCAGAGATTCAAACATTAAGAAAAAGTATAATTGCTGAGGCAAAAGAGGAGGCGGCCAGATTATTGGCCGAGACTAACAAAAGAATTGAATCAACAATTAAGGAGATAAAAGAGAGTCAGGCAGAAAAAGAGAAAACCAGAGTAGTAAGAAAGGAGCTAGAGACATTTGCTAAGAATAGACTTATTGAAGCCGAGAGCGAGAGCAATGAGAAGATAGAGAGAAAGATGGAGCAACTAAAAAAGAGGAAAGTGCGAAGAGAGGAGAGAAGGGGGGGAGATAGGAGTAAAGAGTTGACTCAGTCCGGTAAAAAGGCAGCACCATCGGCAAAGCCGATTGACGATAAAATATCTTCCGGAGACAAAGTTAAAATTAAAGGTGGCGATTTAACAGGAGAGGTCTTAAGGATTGAGGGCAAAGAGGTAAGTGTTGCCATAGGAAATATTATAAGTAAACTATCTATTGCACGGGTTGAGAAAATTTCCTCAAAGGAGTATAAGGAGGTTTCACGTCCTGTTCGTACAATAAATATGACCTCCTCTTCAATTTCAGAAAGGAGATTAAACTTTAAACCATCAATAGACGTTAGAGGAGAGAGGGCAGATGAGGCATTGGAGAGTGTAAGCAGATTTATTGATGATGCAATAATGGTAGGTGTAGGAGAGGTTAAAATACTCCATGGAAAGGGTAATGGGATTTTAAAAGAGGAGATTAGAAAATTTCTTAAAAGTGTACCGGGAGTGGTATCCGCAAAGGATGAAGTTCTTGAGATGGGTGGCTCTGGTATAACTGTTGTAACTCTTGATTAGGTTTAAAACTTTTTATAAACAGAACAATAATTGTATGAAAAAGAAACTACTGACAATTGGAATAGCTTTTGCCTCTTTTTTGATTCTTTTACAAGGATGCTCCAACTACCAGAAGGAGGTAGAGATTAAAACATCTGAATTTTTAACAGCATATTTTAATGGTGACTATGAAAAAGCTGTCTCCTTTTGTACTGATTCACTTGGTGGAGAGATAACCAAAATGCTTAGTAGTTTTGAAACTCTTGACCCATCAATTAGAGATATGGTTAAGAGGCAAGCCTCCTCGCTTACAACAGAGATAATATCCATTGAAAAGAGTGAAAGTAAAGATACTATTACTGTTAATTACAAAGTATTGCTTCCATATACTCCATCCGGAATAGATAACACTCTATCCTTTACCAAGGAGGAAAAGGAGTGGAAGGTTGCCAGACTTGGAAATAAATTGTAACATACATATTGATACTATTTGATAATCATATACATTCAGAGTATTCACCAGACGGCAGAATGACGATGGTGGAGGCTGTAAAGGCTGCCGAGAAGATGGGTCTCGGAGGGCTCTCTTTTACAGATCACTTTGATATTGATGCGCCTGGTGACAACAACCATTTCTCATTTGATCCCAAGGAGCAACAATTAAAGATTGACAATCTTCGTACAGACACAGATTTATTTATTGGTAAAGGCATTGAATTAGGGCTTCAGCCTGTTGCCCTGGAGAGTGCCAAAAGGGCTGTCTCAAATTTTGACTTTGATGTTATTATTGCCTCAATTCACTTCGTTGATGGAATTGATCCATACCACGACAAATACTACGATTTGCGAGAAGAAAGAGTAGCATATGGCCGCTATCTTGAGACAATATTTGAATGTATATCCAAATACAAAGATTTTGACATACTGGGACATTTTGACTACATCACAAGATACTCCCCATATAAGAACAAGTCTCTTACGATGAGCCACTATGGAGAGTATCTTGACCCAATCCTCAGAGTTCTTGCAGAGAATGGAAAGGCATTGGAAATAAACACAAATACTTATCGTAACCGAAACGGTTCCGCTCCTGTTCTGGACTACGAAGTGTTAAAACACTTTTTTCAAATAGGTGGTGAGTACGTGGCATTAGGTTCAGATGCTCACGATGCCGTAAGAGTAGGTGATGAGCTTAAAGAGGCTGCGACAAATCTTGTTAATACAGGATTCAGATATACAACATATTTTTCTGAAAGAAAGCCAGTGTTGCTCCCTATTTCTTAATACCCTTTCTTTTTTTGTAATCACGATATCTGCCAGATATCTTCAGGTACTTAATGAATTGTTCATTGTCAAGGATTTTCTCAAATGCCTCCTCTGTTTTAAGACCCCATCTTTTCTGAGCACTCATAAAACTATCCCTAGACTGAATACCCGCTTTACGCATCTCCTCCATCTCATTTGTAAGAGCTGCAAAGTTGTATTGCAGCACTGAGTCAACAAAGAAAAGTTGATGATCTGCAAGGCCGAGATCCTTTTGAAGTCTGTCTGCCTGCTCTGCAGCAATCTCTTCCGGAGTCTTTTCAGGCTCTTGTCCGTAGCTTTTAACATTTGTAAAACACAGTATAAGTGCAATTAATGATAGGGTTATGGTCTGAATGCTCTTCATCTTGCAATAAAAATAATATTATCTTTGTAATAAGCGGAAACGTAAATATAACATAATCATTTATAAATATGAAGAAAACTATTTTATCAGTACTTACTCTTGTCGCACTTCTGCTTATACCCGGAAGAGGCGAGTCGTGTACTAATCTATTGATAACCAAAGGAGCGTCAAAGGATGGCTCTGTAATGGTTACCTACTCTGCAGATTCACATCAACTTTATGGTGAACTCTATTTCAAGAAAGGGAATAGCTTTGCTCCAGGTACAATGTTAAAGATTTACGAATGGGATACAGGAAAATATCTTGGAGAGATTCCACAGGTTGAAAAGAGCTATTACACTGTTGGGAATATGAACGAACATCAGGTAATCATAACAGAGACAACATTTGGGGGAAGAGATTTAAGTGATGCACACGGAATAATGGATTATGGTTCATTAATATATGTAACACTTCAGAGAGCAAAGAGTGCTCGTGAGGCAATCAAGATAATGACAGACCTTGTTAAGGAACACGGTTACTACTCCTCAGGAGAATCCTTCTCAATAGCAGATAAAAATGAAGTTTGGATTCTTGAGATGATTGGTAAGGGTGTTAATATGAAAGATGGTAAGAATCTTAATAAGGGAGCCGTTTGGGTAGCAGTGAAAATTCCTGACGGATATGTATCTGCCCACGCAAATCAAGCGAGAATCACAACATTCCCTCTGAACGATTCAGAGAACTGTATCTATGCACCTGATGTTATTACCTTTGCAAGAGAAAAAGGGTGGTACAAAGGTGCCGATAAAGATTTCAGTTTTTCTGATACTTACGCTCCACTAGATTTTGGCGGAATGAGAGCGTGTGAAGCAAGAGTATGGGCAGCCTTCAACATAATGGGTAAAGGAGTGATTGGAGATAAACCATATACATACTACCAGGATTATGCAATGGGACACAACGCCAAAAATAGAATGCCTCTTTATATCAAACCTGCCGAAAAGCTTACAGTTAAAATGGTCGCAGACGTTATGAGAGATCATTACGAAGGGACAGTACTTGATATGACACAGGATATTGGAGCGGGTGGACACGCACTTCCTTATCGTTGGAGACCAATGGGTTTCGAGGTAGATGGTGTCAGGTATGTTAACGAAAGAGCAATTGCAACTCAACAAACAGGTTTCTGGCTTCTGGGCCAAGCTCGTAACTGGTTACCGGATGAAATTGGCGGTATTTTTTGGTTTGGAGTTGACGATGCGGCAACATCTGCACTTACTCCTATATATTCGAGCTCTTTAAGAGTCCCAGAATGCTTCCGCGAAGGAAATGGAAATATGACAACATACTCTTCTACCTCTGCGTTTTGGATTTTTACTAGAGTAGCTCAATTCGCCTATCTTCTTTATGATAGAGTTGCTCCTGAAGTTAAAAAGGTAGCTGACAAGCACGAACTTGATGCACTAGAACGTACTCCAGCTATTGACGCAGCAGCGATGGAGCTATATAAACAATCCCCGCATAAGGCAAGAGAGTTTCTCACAGACTACTCTGTAAGAACTGCTCAGGATTTGTTTGCTAAATGGGTGGCACTTGATCAGTATCTGCTTGTTAAATTTATGGATGGAAATGTAAAGAAGCAAGATGCAAATGGTTGCTTTATAGACAACGGAAATGGCACTAAAATTCCGGCATCACCATCAACTCCTGGATATTCAGATATGTGGAAGAGAGCCGTTAAAGAGAGCGCCGGAGAGAGACTGAAGTCAATGTAAAGTTTATTAATTTATAAAATTATCTCTATTAGGACGAAATCAATTCTTCGAACTAATAGAGATATTTTCAATTCTCTCAATCAACTCATTTCCTAAAGCGGTTTTCTCCTCTATATGTTGTAGTACGGCTGCTACAAATGGGTTTTTCTCAAAAACACCTCTAACCTGCTCAAAATCAAGCTGTTTCTCCTCGCTATTTCCGTCGGCACCAAAGCCAGTCATTGAATTAAGTGAGAACTCTTTTCGTGCATCTTCATAAACCATTCTGTCTAGCCCAACAACAGCTTTTTGCCACGAAAGGACAATCTCTTTAACATCAGAGGCGGTGATTAACTCCGGATCTATACCATAGAACTCTTTAATTTTTGAATGTGCCCAGCTCCACTCATAGAAATAGTAATTTTTGTGTAGCTCTTCAATGAAGAGATTAATATCCTTAAGTTTGGAGATACTTCTATCCTCAATTCCGTTCATCAGCTTCTCAATTTCGCTTCTTGGTGCAATAAGCCCGGATATGTCCACCCACTCGCCAAGTCCAATATTTGTGTCTGGCTTCAGTCGCTCTCTAATCTCATTTTCAGATGTAAACTTTATACCCTCAAGCCTTTTTATTATTGAGTTTCCAAGAAATTTATGGATAGCAATTTCGTAGTACTTAACTCCATTTACCAGAGAGCTGTTTTTAATCTTGGTGCTTTTATATGAATAAAGATCTGTTGTCTCCCCGGATACTCTCCTCAGTTCAAGCAGTAGCTCTCTTCCGTTCATCATCTTCTGAATTGTAAAAGGACTCAACAGATTATAGTTTATTTGATCTAGTTTATTTGGATCTTTTCTTCTATCTCTTTTAGGCCACTTTTGAGCATCCCTTATTGTACCGACACTTCTTAGATTAACACCCGGAATAAGGTGAGTAGTGTTGTCCTTCTCTATCAGATAGGAGAATGGAAGTGATGTGGTGTCAGTGTTGTTTACGTGCCTTCCCATAACCAGAGAGAAGGCTCCAATCCTTGCGGGCCATAATATGTATGAATCCGATGTCGTCTTTGCCCCCCTTTCAAGTATCCCCTGATGGATTGGTCCTAGTTTGTACATATGGTTACTCTGATTTGATCCGGATCCGGCATTCATAAACGAAAACATACCAGCTATTAGGAGGCTGCTTTTGTGGTGACTTACAGAATATGGGCCGGCAAATACAGAACAGGCCTCTCCATTCTCTCCGTGACAGTTTGAAAAGAAGAGGGTGTCACTGGCAGAGTACCCTCTGCCAAGAATGGTGCTTTGGCCAACAAAACATTTGCTTATTGTTGCTCCGCTGTCAAGATGGGCGCCGGAAGAGATAATGAAGTCTTCACAACTAACCCCGTATCCTATGTAAACAGGGTCCTCTGCACAACTATTAACTGTTCCATTTACTAGATGAGGTGCCCCTTCTACTGTTGCCCCATCTCCAATTATTACGTTTTTGATATTGCCCGTATTGCTAATTCTAACCCCATTGCCAATACTCCCTCTGTCAGATGTGTGTTTCAAAGAGTAGTAGTTAACCAGCTCTTTCATCCGTTTAATTAGTTCAGGTCTGTGTCTGTAAAGTGCCATAATGTATGCAAAGTGTGCACTCAATTTGTTATTGATTGGCACCTCTCTGCCACCGGTTTCGTTGAGAACAGATACCTCTACACCATTTCCAAAAGCAGAATCTCCGTCAACTAAAATCCGTTCAGCATTTTCAATAATACAATCTTTGCCTATATCGTAATTTGCAATGTAATTATGAATGTTTTCAATACAAGTATTATCCCCAACTGATACATTGTGAAGTTTAGCGTGACAAATACCGGATTGAATTTTAACCCCTCCGGGAAGCTCAAAAACAGACTCAAAGAGTCCTATTTTTATCTCTCCGGAGAATGCTGCATCCCATACTCTTTCCGGACGAAAATTTGGATGCACGAAGATCTTTGTCCAATCTTGCGAATGGCAGCGTTGTAACTTGAGCTGCCTTATTTCTTGTTCGTTAACAGGTCTGTAGTTTTTCATACTCTAAATTAGATAAAAAATCTTCTATATTTGTAAAAATTAAGATAATGCGCTATAAAGAGATTATTGAAAGAATATTTAAAGAGCTGGAAAATTGTTCCGGAAAAGGAAAAGTAGCAGATTATATTCCTGCTCTTTCTAAAGTAGTTCCGGATAAGTATGGGATATCTGTCGCTACTCTTGATGGCGAACACTTCTCCGTTGGGGATGTAGAAACCCGATTCACCATTCAAAGTATCTCCAAAGTATTTACTTTAGCTATGGTTAGCAGGCAGCTTGGAGAGAAGCTGTGGGAGATTGTTGGCAGAGAGCCTTCAGGTACTGCGTTCAATTCACTAATTCAACTGGAGCAAGAGAGGGGTATACCTAGAAATCCCTTTATTAATGCCGGAGCATTGGTGATAACAGACAGGCTCATCTCTCTGTATAAGAACCCCAAAGAGGATATTCTTGATTTTGTAAGAGAATTATGTGGTAATAGAGAGCTAGACTACAATAAAGAGGTTGCAGAATCTGAGATTGAACACTCTCACAGGAATTTGGCTCTTGCTAATTTTGTAAAGAGTTTTGGGAATCTGGTAAATGATCCTGTTAAGGTTATTGATGCATACTGTCATCATTGTGCTCTCAATATGAACACCAGTGAACTTGCTACCTCTTTCCTATTTCTTGCAAATGGAGGCATAATCCCATCGTCTGAACAGAGAGTCTGTGGCTCAAGAAGTGCAAAAAGGCTTAATGCCCTGATGCTTACTTGTGGATTGTACAACGAATCGGGAGATTTTGCCTATCGTGTTGGTCTTCCAGGCAAGAGCGGAGTAGGTGGAGGCGTTGTTGCAGTAATTCCGGGTAAACTTTCAATTGCTGTTTGGAGTCCTGAATTAAATAAAAATGGCAATTCATACAGAGGAATTGAGACACTGGAAAGGTTTACTACCTATCTTGGAATATCAGTTTTCTAAATTTTAATTGAATCTAACTCTATATAAATCCCTTAACTCATATGAAAAGACATTTAACTTTTATTGTACTATCTCTTATTGCATTCGGATTCTTTAATAGTTCTGTTGCAGAGGAAAAACGTTCCCTTACGGTTGAAGATATTGTAAAATGGAATAGAATAACTGAGCGTAAAATTACAGATGATGGTAATTATATTTCGTTAATATCGGAGCCCTGGAAAGGAACCACAAAAGCATTATTGATTGATAGAAATGGGAATTCAATTTACTCTGTTGACTCTGCAAAGAGTGCCTCTTTTACACCGGCAGGAGATTTCTATATTGTTCACAGAGCTGGGAAAAAGATGGAGTCTCTGATTTTTTACAATATCAGTAAAGGTAGCTCGGAGAGAGTAGATTCAATTGCAAAATACAGATTGATGCCGGAATGGGGCTCCTGGATTGTTTGGTCTTCAAATGATTCAACTCTTGTATCTGAAAATCTTTCAAAAAGTAGTCGCCTTGAATTTGGCAAGGTAAATGAATGGATACCGGCAGAAAAAGCCCTAAAAATTTTGGCATCTAATGATGATAATATCTTCTTAATTAATCCTCTTGAAAACTCAAACACCTCAATTGCAGAGGTGAAAAAAGCCAAAGGTTTGGTAATATCAAAGGATGGCAACAATTATGCCTGGCTTAGCTCAGGTGAGGTTACAATATATTCGGAAACCAGTGGAATAAGAAAAATTAAAGGAGGAGAGGGTAATCTTACTGAAGGGTGGAGAGTTCCTGATAATTCAAAACTAAATTTCTCAGACGATGGCAAAAAACTCTATTTTGGAACTGCCCCGGCAGAGAGAAAAAGGGACACTACTGCTGTTGATGGAGATTGGCCTGGGGTGCAGGTATGGCATTGGAGGGAGAGTGTTCAGTTTACAGCTCAAGTAGTTGAAAAAGAGCGTGAAAAGAAGAGAACATTTCTTGCAGTGTATGATATACCATCATCTGTGCTTACTCAACTATCAACTCCGGATATCACAAGAGTTATAACTGCAAATAAGGGAAATTGCGATTGGGTCTTGAGCTTATCAGATAAGAGATATAGTCTTGAAGAGATGTGGACAGGAAGATCTAAATTTGATGTTCATATAACAAATGTTATAATGGACAGATCTGTACATATTGCATCGGGAGTAAATGGTAACCCACAGTTTTCACCTAAAGGAAAATGGGTCTACTGGTATAGTTATCCGGATAGCTCCTGGTATGTTTGGTCAGTTGCCTCAATGGAGGGAAGGTATATAACAAAGCCCTCCGTTTTACCTGTATTTGATGAGGAGAATGATGTGCCGGATTGGTCCTCTTCTTATGGCTTAGCCGGATGGAATGAAGATGAGAGCTTTGTTTATCTATATGATAAATTTGATATATGGAGGGTTGATCCACTTGGGAAGGCTGAACCTCAAATGATTACACGAAATGGAAGAGAGAGAGGCCTCACATACAGAATTGAGAGAACAGATAGTGAAGTTGATTTTATTCAGGAGAGGGAGGATTTGCTTCTTTCATTATTTGATAATAAAACAAAAGAGAGTGGCTATGCCCTTCTTCGAATGGGCTACAAAAAGGAGCCTGTATTGCTTACAAAGGGCCCATTTAGTTATTCTGGATTGTTGAAGGCAAAAAAGAGAGGTGATTTAATCTTTTCAAAAGAGAATTTCGAGAACTTCCCGGACATATATCTAACAGATTTAACCTTTAAAAAAGAGAAAAAATTAACCAATATTAATCCTCAACAGAGCGAGTTTTTATGGGGTAAAGCAGAGTTGGTTAGCTGGACCTCTCTTGATGGAATTAGACTTGAAGGAGTTGTTTATAAACCTGCAGACTTCGATCCTACAAAGAGATATCCGTTAATTGTTAATTTCTATGATAAAAATTCTTCAACTCTACATAGTTACAGAACTCCGGAAGCTCATAGGTCTACTGTGGATTACCATATGTATAATAGTAATGGATATGTAATATTTAACCCCGATATTGTTTACAGAGACGGATATCCTGGGGAGAGTGCTTTTAACTGTATAATGCCGGGAATTACTTCATTAATTGAGCAGGGATGGGTGGATGAAAAGGCTATTGGAGCTCAGGGACACAGTTGGGGAGGTTATCAGGTTGCATATCTAGCAACAAGAACATCTCTCTTTTCAGCTATTGAAAGTGGTGCTCCCGTTGTAAATATGTTTAGTGCCTACGGTGGGATACGATGGGGAACAGGCCTCAACAGATCATTCCAATACGAACATCAACAGAGTAGAATTGGGGCAACACCCTGGGAGTCTCACCAGAGATATATTGAGAACTCTCCTCTCTTTACAATGGATAAAGTGACAACCCCTATTTTAATTATGCATAATGATCAGGATGGACACGTACCGTGGTACCAAGGGATTGAATATTTTGTTGCACTCAAGAGACTACAGAAGCCTGTGTGGCTGCTAAACTACAGCGGCGAGGTACACTGGCCGCAAAAGATTCAGAACAAAATGGATTTTCAGAGACGGATGATGCAGTTTTTCAATCACTATTTGCGAGGCAAAGAGGCACCTAAATGGATGAAAGAGGGGGTTTCCGCGATTGATTTAGAATATGAGCTAGGGTATTGATTAGTAGCAAATAATTTTTATCTTTGTTAGAGATTAAAAGAGTAAGTTATGGAAGTTCAATTTCCCAAGAAGCTTGTTCTCCCGCTTATCGTTCTGCTGGGTGCCGTTGTAGGCGTCTTTTTCTATCTGTTATACGTGGCCAGAATGCCTTCCTATCTTTCAGATGACCCATCTGCCTGTGTAAATTGCCATATTATGGCCCCATATTATCAGAGCTGGCAAAAGAGCTCTCATCAGGCCTGGACCACTTGCAACGAATGTCACGTACCTCAAGATAATTTTGTAAGGGGTTATGCTTTTAAAGCAAAGGATGGATTGTATCACGCTGCTGTCTTTACAGCAAGGATGGAACCTCAGGTGATAAGACCACGTGACGAGAGTTATGGTGTGATTATGGAGAATTGTATAAGATGCCATACTCAACTTAATCAGGAATTTGTTAATACTGGTATGCTGAGTTATGCCGATACGCAAAAGGGAATGGGTAAAGCCTGCTGGGACTGTCACAGAGAGGTCCCTCACGGAAGGATATCTAATCTGGCAATGAGCCCAAATGCTATAGTTCCTCTGCCCGAATCACCTGTTCCTCAATGGTTAAAAGAAATTATGAAATAAAGCCTATATCATGAAATTCTATGAGAAACACAAAGGAGTCCTGTTGTGGATTCTGTTCGGAGGTACGATAGTAGTCGTATTTCTGCTTGGTCTTCTGGCAGCTTCGGTTAACGAGCGAAGAGCTGAGATTTCTACCCTTTTTGCAAACAAAAGAGTTGAGATAACCGGTATTGAGTCCAGAAGTTCTATCTGGGGTGAGAACTACCCTCGTGAGTACGAAACCTGGAAAAGAACTGAAGATACTACATTTGCAAGTAAGCACCACGGTAATATCTTTCAGGATGTGTTAGAGGAGAGACCAGAGATGGTTGTGCTTTGGGCCGGCTATGCATTTTCTCAAGATTATTCGGCACCACGTGGGCACTCCTACGCAATAAAGGATATCCACAATACTCTCAGGACCGGAGCACCAATGACAGCTGATGAGGGGCCGCAACCGGCTACTTGCTGGAGCTGTAAAAGCCCTGATGTGCCAAGAATGATGGCTGAAGTGGGCATTGAAGAGTTTTACAAAAACAAATGGGCTGCTTATGGCCACGAGATAGTAAATCCTATTGGTTGTGCAGATTGTCACAATCCTCAAAATATGAATATAAATATCTCCCGTCCGGCTCTTGCTGAGGCATTTGACAGGCAGGGAAAAGATATCTCCAAATCAACAATTCAGGAGCTTCGTTCGTTGGCTTGCGCTCAATGTCACGTAGAGTATTACTTCAAGGGTGATGGCAAGTATCTTACATTTCCTTGGGATAAGGGTATGACAGTTGAGGCTATGGAGGAGTATTATGATGAATACGGCTTTTCAGACTGGACGCACAAGCTTAGTAAGGCTCCTATGCTCAAGGCTCAGCATCCAGACTATGAGTTATTCCAGCTGGGACCTCACGCACAGAGAGGCCTCTCCTGCGCAGATTGTCATATGCCTTATAAAACAGATGGTGCAATAAAGTATAGTGATCACCAGCTTGTATCCCCAATTATGAATATTGACAGAACTTGCCAGAGTTGCCACAGAGATAGTAAGGAGAATCTTATGAAATATGTGTATGAGTATCAGGATAAAGCTCTGGAGATTCGTAATCGTGTCGAGAAAGAGCTTGCAAGGGCTCATATAGGGGCTAAATATGCTTGGGATAATGGTGCAAACGACAAACAGATGGAGCCGGTACTAAAGCTTTTAAGAGCTGCTCAGTGGAGATGGGATTTTGCAGTTGCATCTCACGGGGCCTCATTCCACGCTCCAGTTGAAACTCAAAGAATACTAGCCCACTCTCTTGATAAAAGTTATCAAGCTCAGCTTGAGGTTCAGAGGGTGCTATCTTCAATGGGAGTTAAGGGAGATTTCCCGATGCCGGATATCTCTACCAAAGCAAAGGCTCAGGAGTATATAGGTCTTGATATGAAACAACTCCACGCAGACAAAAATAAGTTCAAATCTGAAATAATTCCTCAATGGGTAGCCAAAGCAAAAGAAAACAAGAGACTGCTCTAGTTGAGATAATTATAATTTCTGCTGTGATAATTGCAGGGTTCGCCCTGCAATTTGTCATTGGACCTTTGGATTTCGGTATTCTGGTATTCCCGGTTAATCTTATATTGGGGTTTATTCTTCTCCTTCCGATATTATTTAAACTATCACAACCAATAAGAAAATTTGGTTCAGGTAAGGTCTCCGTAATTCTCCTGACTATTGTCACAATAATGGCAATATATATGGGTTTAGTCTCCGGCAACGATGTTAAGCACTCTTGGCCATTTGCATTTGTTTACCTTATGTGTATGGTCAATTTAGCTATTGCTATAGGTAAGAGAGTACGTAAGTTCCGTCTGAAAAAGGATTATGGTTTTATGCTTAATCATATAGGCCTCCTATTACTGCTCTTTGCTGCCGGACCAGGTTCTGCAGATATGCAGAGGTGGTTTATGACTGTAGCTGAGGGCGCTACTGAATGGCGTGGTGAGAGAAGTGGAGCAACAGATCCCGTAGAGTTACCTATTGCTATTACTCTTCTCGATTTTAAAATGGATGAATATCCTCCAAAAATTGCAATTGTAGATAAGGTAACGGGTGAATCACAGCCTGTAAAAAGACCTGTTTTTGTTGAGGCTGTTGGTGGGGAAACAGGAATAATATCTGGATGGAGAGTCTCAGTTGACTCATTTGACTATAGGCCAATGATGGCACCGGTGGCAATGATTTCTGCAGAGAGAGTATCAGATGGAAAGATATTGACAGGGAGAGTAAGTTGCGGAAATCACTTCCAACAATTTAGGATTCTTGATATTGATGAGAGACTCTGTTTTGCAATGACATATCCGGAGCCGGAGCGATTTTCTTCTCAGGTTGAGGTTTTTACAAAGGATGGAAAGGAGAAGAGTGGAGTAGTTGAAGTTAACGCCCCTATTAAAACGGGGAGCTGGAATATATATCAGTACTCTTATGATACAAGTAAAGGGAGAGATTCGCAAATTTCAATTTTTGAACTAGTTTATGACCCGTGGTTGATTCCGGCTTATGCTGGGATAGCAATGGTGATGCTTGGGTCTTTAACACTTTTATTTAGAGGAGGAAAAAGAGAATGACCTGGAATGAATTTATATATTTTGCACTTGGCTCTCTTCTCTTATGGACTTTTGGGACAGTAGCTCTCTATAGAGTTAAAAAGAGCTTTACGGGTGAGTTACTGATAATTGCCGGCCTTTTATTGTTCTCTACTTTTATTGGGCTTTTGTGGAGCCATATTGACCATCCTCCATTGAGGACTATGGGCGAAACACGATTATGGTATTCGTTTTTCCTGGTTCTTGTGGGCTATATTACTTATAAGATATGGCGTTTTAAGTGGTTAATGGCGTACAGTATTCTTGTATCAGCTGCTTTTATATTCGTAAATCTGCTTAAACCGGAAATTCACGGAACAAATCTTATGCCTGCCCTCCAAAGCATATGGTTTGTACCTCACGTAACTGTTTATATTCTCTCATATGCAATGATGGGAGCAGCTACAATTGCAGCAACAATCACACTCTCAACCGGTAAAAAGAGGGAGAGTGAGCTTATGCCGCTTATTGATAACTTAGTCCATATTGGATTTGGCTTTCTTGTACTTGGTATGCTTATGGGGGCCATTTGGGCAAAAGAGGCCTGGGGTGACTACTGGACTTGGGATCCAAAAGAGGTTTGGGCTTTTATAACCGGTTCTGCATATCTGGTTTATATGCATGCCCATTATGCAAAAATCTCCAGAAAGGATGCATTATGGATTCTACCTGTCGCTTTTATCCTCCTTATGATAACCTGGCTTGGTGTAAATTATTTGCCAGCAGCTCAGGGGAGTATACATACATATTAAAACCCTAGCGAGAATTTATTTGGAGATTACAAAAATTTAAACTTACATTTGCGGACTTACAAAAAGAGATGAACAGAAACTCAAATATCCATTCAATCCATCATCATCACCTGTTTTTATACGGCGGGCCGAGTGGTTATTGTGGATATATGAGTTAAACAAATTATATTTAATTATCTGGGGGGCTTGCCGATTGGCAAGCCCCCTTTTTTTTATTTACCATTATGATAAGATTAGCTATACAAGCAAAAGGAAGGTTGAGCGAAGAGAGTACGCAGCTTCTTCAGGAGTGCGGACTCTCAATTGATCAAAGCAAGCGGAAATTACTCGCAAAATGCGAGGATTTCCCCTTGGAGATAATTTATCTGAGGGACGATGACATTCCGGGTGCTGTCTCTACAGGAGTAGCGGATGTTGGAATTGTGGGGATGAATGAGGTTGTAGAGAGAGGTTATAATCTTGATGTTATTCACAAGTTAGGATTTGGGAAATGTAGAATCTCTCTTGCTTTACCTAAAGGGGAGGAGTACGCTGGTATTGAGTGGTTTTCCTCGAAGAGAGTGGCAACTTCATATCCGGTTATTTTAGCCAAATATTTTAAGGAGAATCAGATAGATGCAGAAATCCACCAA
>JAQVRQ010000084.1 GCA_028700975.1 Bacteroidales bacterium
TTTAAGTTTTTTTACTGTATTAATCAATACTGAGGTTTTGCCCGCCCCTGGTGTCCCTGCTACAATTATTAATTTCATTATTTATAATATATTAAACAATTTGGGATGGCTCAAATATCAGGCTTGTCACCTCATTTCCAGATCGCACTAGTTCTCTGATATTAAATAATTGGTTATCTATTTTATTCAAATGCTTACATAGATGTGTCTCATCACCGGTTGTTTGAATAATTTTTTCAATTCCACCACCTTTCATTACAATTCTACGTTGAGTCATAAGTGCCAGCAAAGGGTCGTGTGTTACAACAAGAATTATTTTTCCATTTCCTGACAACAACTCCATTGCCTTATGCTTCTTGATCCCGGCATTCTCAATTTCGTCTATAAGAACTATGGGAGAATCACTTATAAATGCAACATCTGCAACCATTAGAGACCTACTCTGCCCACCACTTAAAACCGTTAGGTTCATTTTTCTGTTTATAGGCTCGCCCGTTAGTGTATTGGCATTCTCAATTACTGTGTTTATAAGTTTATCTGATTTCCCTCTGCATTTTGAATGTAGGGTAAGAAAATCTTCGACGCTCATATCTGCCAAAAAATTCATATTCTGTGAAAGCTGAGCAATTAGTTTCTTCTTTGGGTCAAATCGCAGAGTGGAATCTGGAATTTTTCCATTAATTAGTATCTTTCTATTGGTAATTGTGTCTCTTTGAGCCAACTGCTCTATGTCTTCAATAAGAGCGCTTTTTCCACTTCCGGTAGGCCCTACAATGCCTACTATCTCACCCTTTGATATATAAATATCCTCAAAATCCTCTTTGAGTCCATTTTTTTTTATACCCGGTAAAATTGTAATATTTTCAATCATAACAATAATCCTTTTAACAAAGGTAAAAGCATTTACTATTGTTATAAACAGAGTAAAGTCGTAATTATTATACGCTTTTTCACTTATTAGCCAAATACCTTCTAATAGGTAAATCGTACAATTTTAAACATAGATAAGCTAAAATTATACTTCCAAAAAAGAGTGCGAGTGCGCCGGGGAGTGATTGTTCAAATGTGAGGTTTTCATTCTTTACCCAGGCGTAGTAGAGATATATAAACGGGTAGTGGACCATATAGAGGGGATACGAAATATCTCCCAGAAATTTGGTCAGACGGGTGATAAATTTGCTTTTTGTCTCTCCCGATGCTCCTATGTATACCAGCAGGGGGAAAGCTACAGCAAAGCAAAAGGTATCGTATAGTCCATTCATCCAATAATTTTCTACTCCTCCTAACCTCGGGATAGCTGATAAGACCACTATAGCAGCTGCTCCTATCCAAAATGCGTAATTAACAACTCCTGCCTTGGCTTTTGCTAAAAAACTAGTGCCATCTCCTCGCATCGGTTTAAACACCCTGGAGATCAGCAAACCTGCGGAGAAAGAGAATAGAAGGCGCAGCATACCACCCAAAACATTGTCTCCGGTGAGGGAGTATCCTACGCATATATCACCATATGGGCCCCAAATGGCAAATATTGCCAATCCGATGCCGGCCAATATAACCAAAACTGTTAATGCGTTTGTTTTAAGTTTGCGGATAAAGAGCACATAAAGAATATTGCCGATGTATTCAAAAAAAAGGGACCAGCTTGGCCCGTTAAGCGGATACATCTCTCCCACTCCTCTTATCTCGGTTCCGGGTGTTGCGGGAATAAGGAATACGTTCAGTATTGTAGCAACAACCAGCATCCCTATTGATATCTTTGAGACATCCCACACAGAACAGCCTTGAGTATAGAACATTACAGCACCTATTAAGGCTCCCATTACCACCATAGGGTGGAGTCTGATTAACCTTCGCTTAAGAAAATCTTTGATTTTCATTGTCTTCCACCTGTCGTCATAGGCGTAGCCCATAACGAACCCGGATAGAATAAAGAAGAAATCAACAGCTAAATATCCGTGGTTAATTCTTTGATCGATATGACTCGTTGCAAAAGCCTCAAATATATGAAACCATACAACAGTTAAGGCAGCTACTCCACGTAATCCGTCCAGGATGTTGTAATGGGGCTTTGAATCTGCAAACGCAGCAGTAGAAGTACTAATCATTAATAGTAAAAATTGAGCTGAAGCCTGATATATCAAAAATCTCTCTGATTGATGGCTGAAGCGATTTAAGTATAAGTTTTCCCCCTGCCCCTATCATCTTCTTATGGATAGTAAGGAATATTCTAAGGCCGGAGCTGCTAATATATGAGAGAGCGGTGCAATCCATTACAACCTCAGGGGTGGAATTCTCAAGTATTTTGTTTACAGCACTTTCAAATTCGCCATAGTTAGTTGTATCTATACGCCCTTCAACGTTTATTATTATCCTTTCCGAAGTGACTTGCGATGCGATATTCATATTTATATAACTTATTCGTTTTTAAATACTTTCAACTTTTTTCTTAATAATCAACACATTTACTCTCTCCTCTCGACGGTACTCTACCCTATCAGTCATCTTTTTTATTAGAAATATACCTAACCCCCCAATCTCTCTTTTCTCTGCGGGTAGGGTGGTATCTGGATCTTCAGCAGCAGTGGGGTCAAATGGTTTGCCTTTATCCCGTAATTCAATAACCAGCATCTCACCATCCAAATACAAAGATATATCAATTTTACCTTTTTGCCCAGGTTCATAAGCGTAAAAGACTATATTGCTAAAGGCCTCTTCAATAACCAGATTAACAGTATTCTCCAGCCCGTCAGGGAGTCCAAGCTGCTTTAGTCGCCTCACAACCCACTCATTTATGGCAGGAAGCATATTTATATCACTCTCTGCCGACATCTCTTTATCTGTAGAAACCTCATCCCCTTTATACAATATCCCGAGCATTGTAAGGTCGTCTGATTGTTCATTACCATTAACGTGGTTCCTAACCGATTCAAGTACATATTTCACAAGATCTGCAGGAGATTTTGCAATAGCAGATTGAATGGTTTCAATTAGCTTTTGATCTGAGAAGAGCTCATTTTTACAGTTCTCGGCCTCTGTAAGCCCATCGGTATAGAGGAAGAGAGTATCTCCACTCTTCAGAGATGTAATCTGCTCTGTAAATGCAAAATCTTCATATAATCCCAGAGGTATCCCTTTTGTTATATCAAAAAATGTAGTGAGACCATCGTTCTTCACCATTACCGGAGGATTATGTCCTGCATTGCAATACCTTATCTCTCCTGTTGTTGTATCCAGTATTCCTAAGAAAAAGGTTACAAACATATTGGAATCATTATTAAAACATAGAGTTGTATTTATCTCAGAGACAATCGTTGCCGTGGTTTTCTCCTTTTGTGCCAGTGAGCGAAGCAGAGTCCGGGTTACAGCCATAAAGAGGGAGGCCGGTATCCCCTTTCCAGACACGTCGCCTATTGCAAAGCAGAGGTGTTTGTCGTCCAACAAAAAGAAGTCATAAAGGTCTCCTCCCACCTCTTTTGCCGATTCAAGTAGCGCAAATAGGTCTATCTGCTTAATTTGTGGAAATGGAGGAAATATATGGGGTATCATTCCCATCTGGATCTCCTTGGCTATTCTCAGCTCACTCTCAATCTTCTCTTTAGCTGTAGTGGTCTCTTTTAGGTTTGTAATATACTCAGAGAGCTCCCTCTGCATAAACTCAAAAGAGTCTCTAAGTTCTCTCATCTCATCTTTGCTTTTGATTTGAGGTAGCTCAGCAGTAAAGTTACCCTCTGCGACCTCTCTCGCAGAGTGTGCGAATTTGGTCAGAGGGCCGAGCATTCTGTTTACAATAGTGAATGTAAAGAAGATAAGAAGAGAAAGCGCAATCAAAGAAAGTATTACAATAACAAGGTTCAGCTTTTGCAGAGAGGCATACATCTCCTTATAGGGATACACAACTCCAAGAGACCAGCCGGTTGAAGTTATTGGTTCGTAATAGAGAAGAGCCTTTCCAATTTGGGGCAATTCTAATGTGCTAAATCCCTCTTCACCTTTTATCATACTCCTTCCTATTTGCCTCAGTTTAGGGAGTCCCAGCTCAATAGCACGAGTGAATATGGTGTGATTCATTATGTTTTCGTGGCTTGGGTGGGTAACATATACTCCATTACCGGATATTAGAAGTGCGTACCCGGTCTCCAGTATCTCTACCGAATTTACAATTTCTGTTAGCCAGTCGAGAGAAATATCAATTGTTATAATTCCGGCAAACTCTCTTTTCCCCTCTTTTATCAGATAGAATGGATGCGAGTATGTAGATAGTAGTGCATCGGCGCCTCCTTCATCAAAATATGGCTCAGTCCAGTATGGTTTTTTGAGCATAGCCGGAATCTGGTACCAGTCCATAATTAAATAGTTATATGATTCAGAGCCGAGATTTATTGACTCTACTTCAGAGCCCTTACGATATGCGTAGGGAGAGAAGAGATGGCCAGTTTTATCAGGCTCAAATGCAATTGCACTCGCATAGATAAGAGGATTGTTTGTTACAAGCCTATTCAAAAAACCATACAGAGAATCTTTTGTTAAAGATCCGCTCTCCATCATCCAGGCAAGATTGGAAGGTATTAATTCTGCCTGTTTTACTATCTCTTCAATGCTGTGAACTGTGTTTTTTGCTGTCATTTGAGCGTTTGAAGAGGTGTGCTCAGAGATTGAGCTTCTGGCAAAGAGATAGTAGGCAATTAAAATTGCTGCTCCTATAATCATTACCGCAGGGAGGAGTCTGCTTATTATCCGATATGAGAGAGTATTTCTTTTCATAAGGAGTGCTATTTAATAATGCTTATTGCCTTGGTGTAATCCTCTTTGCTAAGTTGCCCCTTTTGTACTGGTTTAATACCTGGTTCAATTGCCTCAAGAACCTTTTCAAGCATCCAGGTTTGATGTACTTTATTATTTGGCAAATTAGCCCTCTTCATATAATTAACAACAAGGTCTATTGCATACTCTTTATTATTCGATGCATACTTCCAACCTTTTATGGTTGCTT
Organism: Bacteroidales bacterium; assembly: GCA_028700975.1. GTDB lineage: Bacteria > Bacteroidota > Bacteroidia > Bacteroidales > UBA932 > Bact-08. Next base: position 4,991 of record JAQVRQ010000084.1, read on the forward strand.
CTGCAAAGCCCTGCATCTCTTCAGTTTTGTTTTCCCAGGTTGTATCCATACAATATAGAGCGTCTTCAGGAATATTCAAACTAAAATCCCTCATAAAAAATGTGTTTAGCTCATCAGGATCAATCCCGCTGTTTATTATCTGATCATACTCATTATAGTGCATAACTGATATTGCATCAACTCCCCCTTCCAAAAACAGATTTATTGTATTGAGGATTCTCACAACCTCTACATCAATATCACTATGCTCTAGAAGTGCAAAAATAAGTTCGTCAAATCCACTGCTCCAGATACCCAATTTTTTCCCGTTCAATTTATCTATTTCATCTATCCCGCTATCTTTATGGGTAACGATCATAAGTGATGAATGTTGAAGCATTTGCGCAAAATGCTTTATTGGAGCACCTTGCATTGTCGCCTTTATACCGTGTAGCAGAAAGGCAGAGACAATATCGGCCTCACCCCTTGTTAGTATCTGAAATATATCCGCTGTAGCAGAGGGGTGTTTAATTGTAACATCTAATCCCGCCTCGCT
>JAQVRQ010000031.1 GCA_028700975.1 Bacteroidales bacterium
AGATTTCTGTCTCCGTAGCCGTTGTCAACGCGGGTTACGTGAGGCCAGAATTTGTTGTCGCGAATCCATATAAGTGGATAGGCGGCCTGTTCGCGTCCGTATGGGTGGCTCCAGGTGTCGGCAGAGACCTCTGCGGCAGTGTGAGGAGCGTTCTTAAGCGGATTGTCGGCCTTGTCCATCTCTCCTGCCTTAATGGCTTCGCACTCACTCTTGATTACAATCATTGAATCAATGAATCTGTCCATCTCTGCTTTTGATTCGCTCTCGGTAGGCTCAATCATTAAGGTTTCGTGAACAGGGAAAGAGAGTGTAGGGGCGTGGAATCCAAAGTCCATCAGTCGCTTGGCTATGTCAGACGCATCAACGCCGTATGTTGCTTTGTAATGGCGAACATCAATAATGCATTCGTGAGCAACTCTGCCGTGTGCGTTCTTGCCCTTTCCTACAGGTTTTCCAGTGTAAAGAGTAGCATAGCCCGCCTCGGCCAGTTTTGCCGACATATAATTTGCATTAAGGATTGCTACCTCTGTAGCCTTTTTAAGACCATCCGGGCCGAGCAGTTTAATGTATGCGTGTGTTACAGGAAGGGCCATAGGGTATCCGTAAGGGGCCGAGCTGACTGCCTTAACACCATTGTGGTCGCAATCGGTGAGGAACGGATGGCAAGGAAGGTATGGTGCAAGCTCTTTTGTACAGCAGATTGGGCCGATTCCCGGACCGCCGCCGCCGTGAGGGATTGCAAATGTCTTGTGCAAATTCAGGTGGCAAACATCCGCTCCAATAAAGCCCGGATTTGTAAGACCCACCTGAGCATTCATATTTGCTCCGTCCATATAAACAAGCCCGCCGTTCTGATGAATAATATCCATCATCTCCTTTATCTTTACTTCGAAAACACCGTGTGTAGAAGGGTACGTAATCATTGTGCAGGATAGTCTATCCTTGTACTGTTCTGCCTTTTGACGGAATTCATCAACATTGATATTTCCTTTTTCATCACAAGAGACAAGAACAATTTCCATACCCGCCATTGCAGCAGAGGCCGGGTTTGTGCCGTGTGCCGATGTAGGAATAAGTACTACATTTCTTTGAGGCTGTCCGTTTGCTATATGATATGCACGTATTGTCATCAGTCCTGCGAACTCTCCGGCAGATCCGGCATTTGGCTGAAGAGAGGTAGAGTGGAATCCAGTAATAACTGCAAGATCGTGTTCAACCTCTTTAATAAGCTCCATATAGCCCTCCACTTGGTTTGCAGGAGCAAACGGATGAACATTACCTAGCTCAGACCAGCTCATAGGGAACATCTCAACAGCTGCATTAAGCTTCATTGTACAAGAGCCCAGAGGAATCATCGAGTGGGTAAGTGAGATATCTCTTCTCTCCAGTTTTTTTATATATCTCATCATCTCGGTCTCTGAATGGTATTTGCTGAACACCTCGGCAGTAAGATAACTGCTTTCACGTGCCATAAATATTTTTCCGTCAGGGAGTCCCGGACACTCATAAAGATTTCTTCCAAAAATTTCTAAAATTGTTGTAGCCTCAGCACAATTTGAAAGCTCGTCAAAACTTATAATAACCGAATCCTCTGTAGGATAGTAGAAGTTGAATCCCTTTTGTTCTGCTTTATATTTAATATCGGCAGCATCAATTCCTTTTATTTGAATTGTGTCAAAGAAGTTTTCTGCAGCGAGTTTAAAACCAACTTTCTTTAGTTCAGTTGCAACTGCGTGAGCATAACCATAAGCGTTCATCGCAATGGATTTCAAGCCTTCCGGTCCGTGATAAGCTGCATACATACCTGTCATAGTTGCCATAAGGGCCGTGGCTGTACAAATATTTGAAGTTGCTTTTTCACGCTTAATATGCTGCTCCCTTGTCTGGAGTGCCATACGGAGTGCCTGATTTCCCAGTCTGTCAACAGATATACCGATTATCCTTCCCGGCATATTACGTTTGTACTCATCCCGGGTAGCCATAAAACCGGCAGTTGGTCCGCCGAATCCCATAGGTAGTCCAAATCTCTGTGCTGTTCCTACAGCTATATCGGCACCCCACGCTGCAGGCTCCTTAAGAACGGTAAGTGCAAGGAGGTCAGTTACAGCTGTAACAAGAATACCCTTTGAGTGAGCGTTTGTGCAGAATTCTGTATAGTCGCAAACCTCTCCGTTACCGGCAGGATACTGGAGCACCGCTCCAAAGAACATATCATCAAATTTTACTGAGTTGAACCTGCCAAGTACAACCTCTATTCCAAGAACCTCTGCGCGGGTTTCTATAACTGCCAACACGTGAGGAAATATGTTTTCATCTACAAAAACCTTGTTCTTTCCAGCTTTAACTGCGTCGCGAGAGCGAAGTTCGAACATCATTCTAACTGCCTCTCCTGCTGCTGTAGCATCGTCAAGCATAGAACTATTTGCCATTTTAAAACCAGTAAGATCAGAAACCATTGTCTGAAAGTTCAGTAGCCCCTCTAAACGTCCTTGTGATATTTCTGCTTGATAAGGAGTGTACGAAGTGTACCAACTAGGATTTTCAAATATATTTCTGATAACAACAGGTAATGAGGCTGTTCCGTAAAAACCCTGACCTATCATAGAGCGAAAGCTCTTATTTTTTAAGGCCATTGCCTTCATCTTAATAAGATATTCGTGCTCTGAAAGAGCTTTGTCAAGCTCAAGAGGCTTGTCTAGCAAAATATCTGATGGAACAGTTTGTTTAACAAGTTCATCCAGGCTTGAAACTCCCAAAACGGCAAGCATCTCAGACTCATCTTGCGTTCTAGGTCCATTGTGTCTGTCAACGAATGAAAGTGACATATTATACTATTTATTAGATTATTAATACCAGGGTTATCTCGCAAATTTATACATTATTTTCTGAACTTTGCGAATTAAAATATTTTCATAATTTTGCGTGAACTAAAACTAAAATCTATGAGTTTATTAAGTAGAAAAATCTCTGAGCTGCAGGACAGGAGAGAAAAGGCTGTGCAGGGCGGTGGCGAATCTGCTATTGCAAAGCAGATTGCTATGGGGAAGCTTCCGGCGCGTGAGAGAATCAACCAACTCTTAGACCCAGGATCTTTCTTTGAATATGACCTCTTTATTGAGCATGAAGCTCGTGAATTTGGTATGGAGGGTAAGAATCTGGCCGGGGATGGAGTAGTTATTGGTACAGGCACAATAAACGGGAAATCTATTGCAATTTATGCACAAGACTTTACTGTTGCAGGTGGATCGCTTGGATCAATGCACGCAAGAAAAATTGCGAAAATTATGGACTACGCCTTGAGAATGAGAATTCCTCTTATTGGAATAAACGACTCGGGTGGAGCCAGAATTCAGGAGGGTGTTAACTCTCTTGCCGGATATGGAGAGATCTTCTTCAGAAATACACTTGCCAGCGGTGTAATTCCTCAGCTCTCTGTTATTTTAGGTCCTTGCGCAGGGGGAGCCGTTTATTCACCGGCGCTAACTGACTTTGTCTTTGTGGTGGACAAAATTTCAAAGATGTTTATAACCGGGCCGGAGGTAATTAAATCTGTTCTTGGAGAGGAGATTGATATGGAGTCACTGGGTGGAGCAAGGGTACACAGTGAAATAACCGGTAATGCTCACTTTTTTGCAAATAGTGAAGCAGAGTGCTTTACTCAAATAAAAACACTGCTGGAATATATTCCTTCGTGTAACGAGTGTAAGGCCGAGAGCATAAAGCCAACAGAGCCTTTAAAGAAGTTCAAAATTGAAAAAATTGTTCCGGTTGACCCTACCAAACCTTATGATGTAAGAGATGTTATTAAGGCAATAACAGATTCGTCTCAATTCTTTGAGGTTCAGGAGATGTGGGCTGGAAACATTGTAGTGGGTTTTGGAAGAATTGACGGAAGGACAGTAGGATTTGTGGCAAATCAGCCTCTTGTTCTTGCTGGTGTTCTTGATTGCGATTCTTCAGACAAAGCTGCCAGATTTATTAGATTCTGTGATGCATTTGAAATTCCAATCGTAACGCTAGAAGATATGCCGGGTTATTTGCCGGGTGTAGATCAGGAGCACGCAGGGGTAATTCGCCACGGAGCAAAACTGCTATATGCTTACAGTGAAGCAACTGTTCCAAAAATCACTGTTATTCTTAGAAAAGCATATGGCGGTGGATATATTGCAATGAACTCAAGGCATTTAAGAGCAGATTTTGTTTTTGCTTGGCCACTTGCAGAGATTGCTGTTATGGGTCCTGAGGGTGCAGCAAATATTATTTTCCGTAAGGAGATAATGGAGGCCGAGGATCCTGAAGCTATGAGAAAACAGAAGGTTGAGGAGTATAAAAAGAAATTTGCGAATCCGTATGTTGCAGCTGCAAAGGGTTATATTGATTCTGTAATTGACCCAACGGAGACAAGAAACTACCTCAAGCATGCATTAAGTGTTTCTGACAATAAGGTTGTTAAAAGACCTTCTAAGAAGCACGGAATTCCACCATTTTAATATGAAGAAAACAAAAAAAATCACTGAAGAGAAGGATGTTATGGAAACTCTTCAAATCTTCCCAAATGCGAGGAGATACAAGACCAACCTAACTAAAAAATATAAAAACAGAAAGCAGTGGAAGAGACCGGATCTTCAGGAGATTCACTCTATGATTCCTGGTGTTGTAACATCATTTTCTGTTGAGTTGGGGAGTCACGTGAATAAAGGGGATGAGATTATGATATATGAGGCAATGAAGATGCAAAATATCATAAGAGCACCTTTTGACGGAACAATTGAAAAGATTTTTGTAAAACCAGGTGAAAAGGTTCCTAAAGGAGTTGTAATGATTTACCTTAAATCTGATGTAGAATTTGTTTATGAAGATGTGGACGTAGATCTTAGCGCCATCGTTCCAGATCCAGTCGTATAAAAATAAATAGGAATATTGTAAATGCCCATAATGAGGAGCCCCCGTAGCTAATAAACGGCAACGGAATCCCTATTACGGGCATTATTCCTATAGTCATCCCAATATTTATGAAAAAGTGAAGGAATAAGACCGAAGCCAGCGAGTAACCATATATCCTGGAGAATGTATCTTTTTGTTTTTCGGCCAATGTAAGTATACGAATTATCAGGAAAATAAATAATCCGATAAGTCCGACAGATCCTATAAATCCCCACTCCTCTCCAATTGTGCAAAATATAAAATCTGTACTCTGTTCCGGTACAAAATTGAATTTAGTTTGCGTCCCCTTTAGGAATCCCTTGCCTACGATACCGCCAGATCCAATGGCAATTTTTGATTGATGAACATTATATCCGGCACCCTGCAGATCTTCTGTTACTCCCAACAGATTTTCTATTCTGGCTCTCTGATGATCCTGCAGAACCTCCTCAAAGAAAAACTGTACGGAGAAAATTAACAATAGAGCTGCAATAAATGAGATTAATATATATCTGAGATATAGAGATCTCTCTTTAATGGTCTTGAATAAGTAGTAGATGAAAAATGGAGAAATTGCAATTGCCAGCCACTCAACATTATTTAATCCGGAAGCGAATGAGAGTAACTTAACCTCTCCCAATAATGGAGAGAATATAAGTATAGGAAGAGAGATTGCAAGCGTTAAAACTCCTTGTATGAATCTCCTTGAAAAAAGGGCCGCCGCAATAACAGAAAGAGCAAAAAGCACAATTATTGAAACAAAAGGAGAGAAAGCCAAGGTTAGTACAAATAGGGATATTGCAAGTATCCCAAACATCAATATCCACCCACTCAACCCCTCTCTGTAAAGAACAAAAATAAAACTTGCAAAAACCAAAGCAGAGCCTGTCTCCTTCTCCATTATTATTAGAGCCATTGGGACAAGAATTGTTAGTCCAACTTTAAGAAGTGATGAAAACTGTTTAAGTTTAAAATTGTATGCACTCATCATTGTTGCGAGGGCAAGAGATGTTGTAATTTTTGCGAGTTCAGCCGGTTGAAACCTAAATGGACCAATCATAAACCAAGATTTTGATCCATTTACCTCAACCCCAACAAATATTACGGCAAAGAGTAGTAACAAACTTAAGAAATAGAGAGCCCAGGCAGTTACATTATACAACTTGGGGTTGACAACAAATAGAATGAGGATTGCAATTACCATTGATGTCACAATCCAGATAAATTGCATACCATATCTCTGTGACAAATCCAGTATATGAGCGTGTTCCTCGTCGTAAACAGATGCAAAGACAGATATCCATCCAATTAGAACTAAAACCAGATATGTAATTATAAGTGGCCAGTCTAGTTTTTTGTATAGATTGAAAGCTCTCTTCATTTTCTGATATTCTGAATGAGGTTTGAATTTACGATGCGCTCTTCAAGCTCTTTTCTTCCAACACTCCCTTTAAGATACTTTTCAATAAGGAGAGAAGCTACAGGTGCTGCCCACGTCGCTCCAAACCCTGCATTTTCTATGTAGGCTGCAACGGCAATTTTGGGATTATCCTTTGGGGCAAAACATATAAAAACAGAGTGGTCTTTTCCGTGTGGATTTTCTGCTGTCCCGGTCTTCCCGCAGATATCAAGTCCTGGTACAGCAACTCTCCAGGCAGTTGCACCTGAGCCTGGAGGTGCATTAACTGCAAGGTACATTCCTTCGATTATTTTTTTAAAATTGGATGTGTCTACCATTGTGTAGTGCCTCTCAGAAAAGCTTTGATTTAATATTGTATCCTCAGCATTTTTAATAATATGAGGTGTGTGGTAGTATCCTCTGTTTGCAATTGTTGCGGCAAGATTAGCCAGATGAAGAGGCGTTGTTCCAAGCTCTCCCTGACCAATAGATAGAGATATTATTGATAGTGATTTCCACCTATCTTTGCCGTGAATCTTGTCATAACCCTCTGTTGAGGGGAGTACTCCTCCCTGCTCTCCCGGAAGATCACTTCCCAGTTTTAAGCCAAAGCCGAAACTTTTTACATACTCTCTCCATTTTTCAAAGGCAGATGTAACATTTGGGTAAGCTGGGTTGTCAATTATCAGCCGGAATGCATTGGCATAGTATGCATTACAAGACATCATAATTGAGGTTGTAAGATTGGTTGGGGAGGGGTGTGCGTGACAGGCAATTCCTCTTCCTACTTTGTATCCCATATTGCAAGGGTATGTAGTTGCAGTATCAATAACACCCTCTTGCAGAGCAATAAGGCCATTGACAAGTTTGAACACAGAACCAGGAGGATAGGGTGACATAACAGCCCTGTTAAACATCGGTTTTAGGGGGTCATTTACAATTTCATTGTAATATTTGTTGATAGATGCAAGTTTTGATACTTCAAGACCTGGGCTGGAGACTAAAGTAAGAATCTCTCCGGTAGATGGTTCAATTGCCACAACGCTTCCCACTTTGTTTTGCATAAGCATCTCAACATACTGTTGTAGCTCTGCATCAATAGATGCAACAATATTTTTTCCCGGTACTGCATCTTTATCGTATTCACCCTCGGAAAAACTTGATTTTACTTTGTTATGCACATCTCTTAGAAAGATGTTGTAGCCCTTCTCTCCTTTAAGGATTCCTTCGTACGAAAGCTCAATCCCTGTTCTTCCAATATAATCACCTCTTCTGTACTCAGGATTTTTTCTTAAGAAGGTAGAATCGGCCTCAGATATGTAACCAAGAAGATTTCCACAGGCGTTGTAGGGATAATCCCTTATAGTTCTAGGAATTGCGCTAAATCCATTAAATTTATATGCCTTCTCCAGAAATACTGAATATTGCTCAGGGGAGACCTGCTTTACAAACGGGAGAGACTGGTATCCAATTCTTCGTCTGTTTTTTCTGTAATCTGCAAGAGTTTTTCTTACATCTTCGATATTAAGATCAAAAATTGAACAAAGGTCTGCTGTGTCTAAATCCTTAATTTCGTAAGGAGTAATCATAATATCATATGCAGTTTGATTTCCAACCAGAATATTCCCGTTTCTATCGAAAATTATCCCTCTTGCCGGATATCTGACATCATACCTGAAGGCGTTGTTACTGGCTGTGATCTTATACTGTTCGTCAAGTATCTGAAGGTTGAAAAGCTGCAAAACCATAACAATGGCTACAATCAGCAGCCCTATTATCAGAAGGTTTTTTTTGCTTTTTAAATCAACAGCCATAACTATCCTCAATTATCTCCAGTTCTTGTAAAAGATCCCAAATTCAATCAGCATCAGAAGTGTCAGGTTAACTGCATAGCTTATTAATAAACGGGATATATTTCCTGAAAAGTATACAAAAGAGAGACTCTCAGCAAACACATATGCTAAATGATGTATTGCAAGTAAGAGGGCTGAATATGCAAAGAATCTTCCAAATCCCATTTCAAACATACCCGGTCTTATTTGGCTGTCTAACTCTCCCTTTCTAATAAGAAGTGCTTGGACGGGCTGCCTCAGAAATGCCATCAGAACAGCAGAGGCCGAATTTATCCCTGCCATCCCATTGTACAAAAGATCTGTTCCGGCTCCTATTGCAAATGCCCACAGTAAAATTGAGAGAGAGGAGATTCCTACAGGAAGGGTAAGAATAAAGAGGGGATATAGTACAATAAAAACCATCGGACCAAAGTCAATGAAATTGGAAACCAACAGCTGTGCTATTAGGAAGCTGAAAAAGATGATTGTGTTATTTACTCCCTGTTTCATCATTTATTATAAGGTTGTCTAACTCCTCCTTGTCTCTGTTTTTTACAACCCTGACATATTTAAGAGTTCTAAAATTCTGGAAAAGATTTACCTCAATCTCTTTATGAGTTCCTCTTACAATTTTAGATTTTCCGGCCGTACCAATGGGTATTTCGGGCGGGAAAATTGTAGAATATCCACTTGTGTAAATAGTGTCTCCTATAGAGATATTAATATGTTGAGGAATATCAGCCAGGATGGCCTTACTTGCGCTTTTCCCGTCCCAGAAGAGGGGACCGAAAGCACCACTTTTTCCAATTCTGGCGCTTATACTCTGGTTAACGTTAAGGAGAGATATTACATATGAATATTTTTCAGATACCCTGCTCACTACACCTGCAACTCCTAAAGGGGAGACAACCCCCATATCCTCTTTAACACCATCTCTTCTTCCCTTATCTATGATAATGAAGTTCTGTTTGTTGTTTGTACTGTTTGCAACAATTGAAGCTGGTATATAGTTGTACTTTACCTCTGCTGAGTCTTTACAAATGTCAGAGGCTCTGTATCTCTCAAGTTCGGCAAGAAGAGTCCCATTTTCAGCAGAGAGGTCAGCATTGACCTCTCTAAGATTGAAATAGTATTTTATATCTGATCCTGCTTGTGCAAGAGCTCCTCTTACGCTCATATAAGCTCCGTTAATCTTCAGTTGCTGAACAAACGAACTCTCCGATATCATTATCAGAGAGATTGTTTCAAGAACAATGAAGAGCAACAGAGATACAAGCCATCTAAAGCGGGGAGATCTCTTGGTTGTCATATTTTATTTATCTTATAAGATATGGTAGCTTATCACAGTTCTTAAGCGCAATGCTTGTACCTCTTGCCACGGCGTGAAGAGGATCATCTGAAACATGAAACTTAATATTGATTTTATCTGTAAGCCTCTTGTCCAAACCTCTCAGCAGAGCACCGCCTCCTGTAAGGAAGATTCCCTTTTGTACGATATCTGCATAAAGTTCAGGAGGGGTCTGCTCTAGAACAGATATAACGGCAGCCTCTATCTTTGCAACGGATTTGTCAATACAGTGAGCTATCTCCTGACTTGTAACGCTCACCTCTACAGGGTGTGCTGTCATAAGGTTAGGACCCCTTACAACATATGGCTCAGGATAGACATCTAGTTCACTTAAAGCTGCTCCCACTCTTAATTTTATATCTTCAGCAGTTAGTTCACCTATTTTAATATTGTGCTGCTGACGCATATATTGCTGGATCTCATTGGTGAATACATCGCCTGCAACCCTGATACTCTGGTTAAAAACAATACCTCCAAGTGAAATTACAGCTATCTCTGTTGTTCCTCCTCCAATATCAACTACCATATTTCCGGAAGGGGCCTCAACATCTAATCCAATACCAATTGCTGCAGCCATTGGTTCGTATATCAAATATACATCTCTGCCACCTGCGTGTTCAGATGAGTCACGGACCGCTCTAATCTCCACTTCGGTGCTGCCTGATGGAATACAAACGACCATCCTGAGGCTTGGGGTGAAAAAGCTGTTCCTGTAGTTTATCATCTTTATAAAGCCTCTTATCATTGCTTCTGCAGCGTTGAAGTCTGCTATAACCCCATCTCTTAGTGGCCTTATTGTTTTTATGTTTGCGTGGGTCTTCCCGTGCATCATCCTTGCCTTCTGACCAAAAGCAATGGGCTTGCCGGTGTTTTGGTCTATTGCAACAATTGAGGGTTCGTCAACAACAACCTTATCATTCATAAGGATTATTGTGTTTGCTGTACCCAAATCTATTGCCAGCTCTTGTGTTAAAAATGAGAATGCCATATTTAATATCTTTTATCTTGTCAATGTTTAAAATGCCTAACCCCTGTAAATACCATAGATATGTTATGATTGTTACAGTAATCTGTGCTCTCCTGGTCTCTTACGGAACCTCCAGGTTGGATTACAGCCTTAATACCTGCGTTGTCTGCAATCTCTACGCAATCCGGGAATGGGAAGAATGCATCTGAGGCCATAACGGCTCCCTCCAGGCTAAATCCAAAGCTCTCGGCCTTTGTAATTGCTTGTTTGAGAGCATCAACCCTAGAAGTTTGTCCTATTCCTGATGCTAGAAGTGTCTCCCCTTTAGCCAATACAATTGCATTTGATTTTGAGTGTTTAACAAGCTTATTTGCAAAAGTCAGGTCACTCATTTGCTTATTGTCAGGAGCTGTATGTGTTGCCACTTTGTGTTCAGAAGCCTCTTCTACCGCTGTGTCTCGATCCTGAACAAGAACACCTCCCAGCAGAGATCTGAATTTATCGGAACTTCTTAAATCTCTTCTGTTTATAAGGATAATCCTGTTCTTTTTCTCTTTTAGAATGGTAAGAGCATCGTCTGTATATGAAGGGGCTATTACAACCTCAAAGAAAATTTTATTCATCCCCTCAGCAGCAGCTCTGTCAATCTCTCTGTTTGAGATAATTATTCCTCCAAACGCAGAAACAGGGTCGCAGGCAAGAGCTGCATCCCAGGCCTCTGAGACACTCTCTCTTGATGCGCAGCCGCAAGCATTGTTGTGTTTGAGAACAGCTACTGTAGTCCTCTCAAAATCCCCAATAAGTTCAATTGCTGCCTCTATGTCTAATAGGTTGTTGTAAGAGATCTCTTTTCCCCAAATTTGTTCGGGTAGTGAGTCCTCCTCACCATAAAAAAGTGCTCCCTGGTGGGGGTTCTCTCCATATCTGAGTCTTTTTGAGCCCGAACGGCTTTCGCGGAAGCTCTCAATCCCCTCCTCTCTGTTAAAGTAGCTGAAAATAGCGGTGTCATATCCGGAGCTTGTTTCAAAGGCATATGCTGCAAATTTTCGTCTCTCTTCAATTGTTGTACTTGCTCCTTTTGATAGAATATCCTGAAGGGCAGGGTAATGATTCATAGATGGAACAATAAGAACATCTTTATAATTTTTAGCGGCTGCTCTGATAAGAGAGATGCCACCAATATCAATTTTCTCTACTATCTCTTCGTGAGGAGAGTTAGATGCAACATATTTTTCAAAGGGATAGAGATCTACAATAACCAGGTCTATTGCCGGAATCTGGTACTCTTCAATTTGTTCGGTATCACTATTTAGCTCCCTTCTGTGAAGTATGCCTCCAAAAACCTTGGGGTGAAGCGTTTTAACCCTTCCGCCAAGAATTGAGGGGTAACCGGTAACCTCTTCAACCGCCCTAACAGGGAGTCCAAGAGATTGTATATAATCGTAGGTTCCTCCGGTGGATAGAAGTTCTGCTCCAAGCTCCACCAGTCTTTTTGCTATTTTGTCAATGCCATCTTTGTGATAAACAGAGATAAGTGCTCTTTTGATTTCTCTTTGTTCCATACTTGTTAAATAGATACAAAAATAGGAAAAAAAGGGCAATAAATATGTAATTTTGCGTTTATAAACAAAGAGATATGATGGAGAGAAAAAGATACGCTATAATTGTAGCCGGAGGATCGGGGTCAAGGATGGGGGGAGATGTAGCAAAACAGTTTATGATGTTAGGTGATAGGCCCATACTGCTTCATACTATTGAAAATTTCTTCAAGCTCGCAAAAAGGCCGGAGCTTATTGTTGTAGTTCCTCATACTCTAAGGGATCAATGGAAATCTATATGCAAAGAGTATAAATTTACAATAAGCCATATCCTGGTCTCCGGTGGTATAACGAGATTTCACTCTGTTAAAAATGCTCTGAAGTATGTTAATCCAGGAGCATTGGTAGCTGTTCACGACGGTGTAAGACCATTTGCCTCTACCCAGTTTATTGATTCATTATATGATGAGGCGGAGGAGTCCGGGGCAGTTATCCCCGTCCTAAAGGTCACCGACTCTCTCAGAATAGTTGACGGGATTAACAGTAAGCCTGTTAACAGAGATGATTATGTTGCAGTGCAAACCCCTCAGGTTTTTTGGTCTGAATACCTCTTAAATGGTTATGAACAGGCATACTCACCTGAATTTACTGATGACGCTGCTGTTGTTGAGAGTACCGGGGTAAAAATAAAATTTGCCGTGGGGTTGACGGCAAATATAAAAATTACTAAACCAGAAGATATGCTACTCGCTTCAGCTTATCTTACTTCTTTTTAAGAGAACTGCCCTTTTGTGGGAAGTCCTTTACCCATACCTGTCTTTCGATAGCTTGATCAAGAGAGATAAATGTCTCGGTCTGTTCTACGGAAGGGATGTTTTGGATAGTGTTAATCAAAATCTCCATTAGGTGATCGTGATTCTGGCAGTAAATCTTAAGCATAAGAGCGTGTTTGCCTGTAACAAAGTGACACTCCACTACTTCTGAGATGTTTTTGAGAGCCTCTATCACTTGTGGATAGTGGTTTGCCTGTGCCAGACTAACGCCGACAAATGCGCAGACATTTAACCCAAGAGTTTGGGGCTTAACTAAAAGCCTTGAACCTGTAATAATTCCCAGGTTCTCCATCTTTTTTACCCTCTGGTGTATTGCTGCTCCTGAAACGCCGCACTCTCTGGCTATCTCAAGAAAAGGCATCCTTGCATTTTTTACAAGAAATGAGAGAATTTTCTGATCGATTTGATCAATCTGATATTTAGGCATATAAATTAAATTTGTTATCTAAACATACAAATATAATAATAAATTATAATTAAGATGGATTAATTTTTTGATAAAAGAACAACCATCTTAAAGGGATTTCTCCCGAATATGCCGTTAAATAATCAGAATATGAGCAGGCAATGAATTGATTTATATTGTTTTTCACATCCGGAACAACCATCCACCATCTTCCGGTAGTTGTGCTTGAAATAAAAACAAGTTCTTGCCCTTCCTGCCCCATACTTACAATTTTCTTGTTAAACATATCCTCAGGAACTGTTACTCCCGGATCTTCTGAAATGCTTGCTGCCATTGCTTCGAACAGGTGCCAGAGTACCTCTGCTGTCAATTGGGTGCTGGTAGTGTTATACTTACTTTTTGAAACATACCCGTACAGAAAGAGTGATTTGAACCTCTGTCCCATACCTATATATCTGGCTAACTGACACATCTCCTCTCCATAAAGGCCGTTTGGTAGATGGGAAATATTATCCGGAAAATCGGCCTCCCTTACACTTTTCATATCAAGAAAAAAGTGAGTAGAGTTCCTTATTAAAGGTTCAGCATTGTTAATTCCGCCCCGTAAAGTACCAAGCCTCATCTCTTCAAAAAATCTCTCCCTGAGTCTTTTAAGCTTTGAGGGGTTGAAACGGTATAATTGATATCCTACCAGTGAGAAGGAGTCTGCATTATTATCAGAGAGTATATGTGACAATAGATCGCTGCCTGTAAATTCGCTTCCGGGAGAAATTAGTGTTGCAGAATATGGCTTTTCCGGGATAAATTTATCTATTGGGGGTAGCTCCTCTCCTGTGATTACAACTCTCCTTAGATTCATCTCTTCACATAAATCGAGAGTTTTTCTTAATTGATTGATACCAGGTTCAATATAATAGACTTTGTATGAGGAGTGACAGAAAAGAGTTCCAAGAGATTTAAGGATATTACTCTCTCCGGTAGTGTTGATAATAACTGCAAGAGCACTTCCGGTAGTAATTTCACTTAGGGCTGCCGCCGGAATTGCTTCAAAATTTGAATTATTCGCTTTCATATTTTAGTATTACGAATTATCGCTTTTTTGCAGGCTTATCTGGACTCTCCTCAATTATCTTTAATACACTCTCAAGATCAAGCGATGCAGGATCCTTACCCTTTGGAATTTTATAATTTTGTTTGCCCTTCTTAATATAAGGACCAAATCTTCCGTTTAGGATATCAATTCCCTCTTCCGGGAAAGATTTAATCTGTTTTTGCTGCTCCTTCTTGATACTCTCTTCAATAATGGTAGCGGCTGTATCGAGTTCAACAGTGTAGGGACTATACTCCTTTGGCAGTGATATGAATTTGCCATTGTATTTAATGTAAGGTCCAAACCTGCCTGAAGATGCAATTACCTCTTTTTCTTTGTACTCACCAATGGTTCTTGGAAGTGCGAAGAGCTGCAGAGCCTCCTTTAGTGTAATTGTTTCAAGAAGCTGACCTTTTGCCAGAGATACAAATCTCTTTTCTGGATCTTCACTATCTCCAATTTGTGCCAGGGGGCCAAATCTTCCCAATCTAACAATTACCTTTTTACCTGTATTTGGGTCAATACCCAGCTCCCTCTCGGCATTTTTTGGTCTTGACTCCTGAAGTGTCTCCTCCACTTTTTTGCTGAAAGGCTTGTAAAAATCATCGATAAGTTTGTTCCACTTAAGTTTACCCTGTGCAACGATATCAAATTGCTCCTCTACCTTTGCAGTAAAACCATAATCCAGCTCACTTTCAAAATTTTCAACAAGAAAATCGGTAACGAGCATTCCAATATCCTCCGGAAATAGCCTGCCCTTCTCTGCGCCCCATTTCTCTTTAATAGTGCTATTTGAAATTGTCTCCTTCTCAAGAGTGAAAACTTTGCAGCTCCTCTCAAATCCGGGTCTGTTGTCTTTGGTAACATAGCCGCGCTGAACTATTGTGGAAATTGTTGGAGCATATGTAGATGGCCTACCTATTCCTAATTCCTCCAGTTTCTTGACAAGACTTGCCTCTGAGTATCTTGGTGGCTTCTGAGTGAATTTTTCTGAAGCGGTAATATTTATAACATTCATCTTCTGCCCCTCCTTTAGTTCAGGAAGGTTAAAGGCTGCTGCAGACTCCTCTTGATCTTCGTCAGATGACTCTGTGTATACCTTAAGAAATCCGTCAAATTTTACTCTGTCTGCTGTAGCAGTAAATCTGCTGCTTAAGTTTTCTGAGCCAATAGCTATCTCTGTTCTGAGAATTGATGCATCTGCCATTTGCGAGGCCACTGTTCTCTTCCAGATTAGATTGTATAACTTCTTCTCCTGAGGTGAGCCCTCTATCTCAATATTGCTTAAATAAGTGGGCCTGATAGCTTCGTGAGCCTCCTGAGCCCCTTTGCTTTTAGTTGAGTATTGTCTGGTTTTGGAATACTCCTTTCCGTACAAATCTGTTACTACCTGTTTTGCTGTTCCGAGTGCAAGCTTTGACAGATTTACAGAGTCTGTACGCATATAGGTTATATGTCCCGATTCATATAGGGATTGTGCAACTCTCATAGTCTGATTCAGAGAGAAGCCTAATTTTCTTGAGGCCTCCTGCTGAAGGGTTGATGTTGTAAAGGGAGGTGATGGACTTCTCTTTGCATCCTTCTCCTCAACCGATACAATTTTAAAACTTGTATTTTTGCAAGAGTCAAGAATAGATAGAGCCTCTTTTTCCCCCTCAAATTTTTCCGGTATTTCTGCCTTAACCTTAATGCTGGCTTTAACTCCATCCGGATGAAAAAGCCCCTCAATTTTGAACTGGGATTTTGGAATAAAAGCTAAGATTTCGCGCTCTCGTTCTACAATGAGCCTTACTGCAACAGATTGAACCCTGCCGGCTGAGAGTTTTGGTTTTACCTTTTTCCAAAGAAGAGGCGAGAGCTGAAACCCTACAATTCTGTCCAGAACTCTTCTTGCCTGCTGAGCCATCACCAAATTCATATCAATCTCTCGTGGACTCTCAACGGCACTCTCAATTGCCTCCTTTGTTATTTCGTGAAATACTATTCTCTTAATTTTTGCGGGGTCCAGCTTAAGTGCCTCGCTAAGGTGCCAGGCAATAGCCTCTCCTTCGCGGTCTTCATCGGATGCAAGCCAGATTACAGAAGCCTTTTTGGATAAAGACTTTAATTCTGATACAACTTTCTTTTTGTCATCCGATATCACGTAATTTGGTTCGTAGCCATTTTCCAGATCAACGCTAAGTGTGTTTGAAGCGAGATCTCTTATATGACCAAAACTTGATTTTACGGTGAATCCTTCCCCCAGAAATTTGCCTATAGTCTTTGCTTTAGCAGGAGACTCGACAATTACTAAATTCTCTCCCATATTGTCTCTTATAAACCTTGATGGTTGCAAAGTAAGGTATAAAATAAGGTATAATCAAAATTTTTATTCCTAATTTTGCCTTTTAAGACACCTTCGATTCTCGTTAAAATATGGAGATAAAAAACAGACAAAAATTTCTTAAATGGTTTAGAATTATAGTATTTACGCCATTTCTCCTTCTGCTTATTGTACTGCTAGCAGTAGGGGTATTTGCAGACATCCCTTCATTCAGTGAACTAGAGGATCCAAAGAGCAATTTAGCAACCGAAATCATTTCTGAAGAGGGAGAGATCCTTACAACTTTTCATATAGAGAACAGATCATATGTTACATACGATGAGCTCTCACCAAATCTTGTTGCGGCTGCAATTGCAACAGAGGACGCTAGATTTATGAGCCACAGTGGCATTGATTTTAAGAGTCTTGCACGTGTTGCAGTAAAGTCAATTATTCTTGGGCAGACCCGTTCCGGAGGTGGTGGTAGTACCATCACACAGCAGTTAGCAAAAACTCTTTTCCCAAGAGACACTGTAAAAAGTAATATCCCGGGAGCCAGATATGTAGTTCTTGGAGTGAATAAATTCCGTGAATGGATTACCTCTGTTAAGCTGGAGAGGAACTATACTAAAAACGAAATACTAAGTATGTATATGAATGCTGTCTTCTTTGGAAGTAATGCATACGGAATAAGGGCCGCTTCAAATACATTCTTTGCAAAACACCCCTCTGAACTTACTATTGAGGAGTCTGCACTGCTGGTTGGTATGGTTAATAAACCTACAAGATTTAATCCTGTTATAAATCCGGATCTCTCTCTCCAGCGAAGAAATCACGTTTTGAACCAGATGCGCAAATATGGTTTTATTGAGAGGGCTGTTTACGATTCGGTGGTACAGGTACCTGTAACTCTTGCATACTCACAACAGGATCATAACTCGGGTCTTGCCCCATATTTTAGGGATATGCTTCGCAGGGTTATGAACTCAAAAGAGCCTAAAAGATCTGATTACAGATACAGCGAAGATTACGCTGCAGACTCTACTCTCTGGAGAAATGACCCCTTCTATGGTTGGCTCAATAAAAACCTAAAACCGGATGGTACAAAATATAATCTGGATAAGGATGGTCTTAAGATATACACAACTATTAATGCAAAGATGCAACGCTATGCAGAAGAGGCAATTGTAGAGCATTTGGGAAAGGATTTACAGCCTGCATTTTATAGAGACTTAAGGTGGAAAAATAACAAACCGTTTTCAAATGATGTTCCTAAAGAGGTGACTAATAATATAATGAAGCAGGCAAGAAGGTGGAGCGACAGATGGAGAATGCTTAAACAGGATGGCCTTTCAGATAGTGAAATTGAAAAGAGTTTTGATAAACCGGCAAAAATGAGGGTCTTCACCTGGAAGTCTCCAGGGCATATTGATACAATAATGACCCCTAATGACTCTATCAGGCATTATAAATCATTCCTCAGAGCCTCATTTATGGCGATGGAGCCACAAACTGGTTTCGTAAGAGCATATGTGGGTGGCCCGGACTACAGGTATTTTAAATATGATAATGCCAGACAGGCAAAGAGACAGGTGGGATCAACAATCAAGCCTTTCCTCTATACACTGGCTATGCAGGAGGGTTATACCCCTTGCGATAAAGTTGTAAACGTTCCGCAGACCTTTATTGTGGGAGATACAACCTGGACTCCTGAAAGTACAGATAAACCGGAATGGATTGGTAAACACGTAACTCTTAAATGGGGCCTTACAAGGAGCTCAAACAATATATCGGCCTATCTGATGAAGCAGTTTGGTCCCTTTGCAATGGTGGATATGGCACATAGGCTGGGTATAAAAACTCATCTTGACCCGGTTGTCTCTTTATGTCTTGGCCCAGCAGATATTACATTATATGAGATGGTTGGAGCCTACAATACATTCCCAAGCAGAGGGGTTCACGTAGAGCCAACCTTTGTATTGAGGATTGAAGATAAAGCCGGGAATGTTCTTGGAAACTTTACCGGCCGGAAAAGGGAGGCAATTAGTGAATCTACAGCTTATCTAATGGTTAACCTTATGCAAGGTGTAGTAAACGAGGGTACCGCAGGAAGGTTGCGTTATAAATATATTCCAAATGGTCCTATAGCAGGAAAGACCGGTACAACTAATGACCAGTCTGATGGTTGGTTTATTGGCTATGTCCCTAAGCTTACTGCAGGTGTATGGGTTGGTGCCGAGGACAGACAGGTCCATTTTGAGAGTCTTGCTTTGGGAGGCGGATCAAATATGGCTCTTCCAATTTGGGGAATATTTATGCAAAAAGTACTTAAAGACGGAACCCTGGGCATAACGGAGTATGATACATTCCTCTCGCCTGCCGGCTTCTCTGCGGAATTCAATTGCAGTGGTGCTGATGATGAGCTTGAGGGAAGTTCCGCTACGAACGACCCATTTTTCCATTGATATTATTAAAAGATGAAGAAAATTATTGCCCTCGTATACGGGGGGAATTCCTCTGAGGCTGAGGTCTCGGTAAAAAGTGGTAAACACGTTGCTTCTCACATAGATAAAGATCTTTTTGAGGTACACGAAGTTCTTGTATCCGGAAATGAGTGGAGCGTGGTGACAGACCCGGATAATATATGCAAAATTGATAAGGGGGACTTCTCCTTTACTCTTGATGGGATAAAGGTGAATTTTGATGTTGCCCTAGTAATGATACACGGAACACCGGGAGAGAATGGATTGCTTCAGGCCTACTTCGAAATGATTGGGATGAAATATACAACCTGTCCCTCCACAGTCTCGGCAATAACATTTGACAAATATGCCTGTAAATGTTACTTAAAAGATACAGGAATTGCTCTTGCAAAGGAGCTCTTTCTTCACAAATGGGATGTTATAAACGAAGATGAGATTGTAGCAAAGCTGGGCCTTCCCCTTTTTGTTAAACCCAATGTGGGGGGTAGTAGTTTTGGAGTTACAAAAGTAAAGGAGCGGGGTGAGATTAGAGGGGCTCTTGATGCCGCCTTTTCTGAAGCCGATTCAATCCTTGCCGAGGAGTTTATTGACGGCAGAGAGATGACTAATGGGGTTTACGAATCCGATGGGAAATTGGTTCGCCTTCCTGTGACAGAGATCATACCTGATAACGAATTTTTTGACTACGAGGCAAAATATCTTGGAGCCTCAAAAGAGGTTTGTCCGGCGGTAATTTCAAATGAGTTATCAAAGAGGATTCAGGATATATCGCATAGTATATACAGATATCTTGGATGTAAGGGTGTTGTGCGGGTTGATTATATTGTGAGAGGAGATGATATCTTCTTTCTTGAGATAAATACTGTTCCCGGAATGACTGAAATGAGCTTGGTTCCTCAGCAGATAAGGGCAGCAGGAATGACTATAAAAGACTTTATTACAAAATTGATTTACTCTTCAGTCTAATGAAAAAGTTTATAATAATTGGCCTCTTTTTTCTCTTTTTATCGCAGACGATAACTGGTCAGCAGTGGATAACCGGGCGAGTTATTGATTCAAAGGGGGCAGGGCTTCCTGATATTGTTGTATCTGATGGCTATACTGTTGTGAAGAGTGACTCTTTAGGAACATTTTTTTTTGACACACGACCCGGTGCAAAATTTGTCTATGTGTCAACTCCTAACGGTTTTGATCACGAAGGGAGTTTCTACCAGA
This sequence comes from Bacteroidales bacterium, assembly GCA_028700975.1. Taxonomy (GTDB): domain Bacteria; phylum Bacteroidota; class Bacteroidia; order Bacteroidales; family UBA932; genus Bact-08. Next base: position 20,337 of record JAQVRQ010000031.1, read on the forward strand.
GACTGGATCATAACACAGGGAGTTATACATTTAAGCTCACAAAAAGAGAGTCATATCCAAATTTCTTTATACATACAGGAGATACTGAAACCGGCATTTACAAAGAGTGGGTTACTCTTTTCAAGAGTTATGTCAATAACTCAAAGCCAGCCTTTGTTCTTTTCAACGGAGATATTTGCTATGAAAAGGGTCTGAAATTTCACGCACAAGAGTTAAATAGCTCAAAATTGGGTGTTCGTACTGTTTTTACATTAGGTAATCACGACCTGGTTAATGGCAGCACAGGTGAGGAGTTTTTTGAGGAGCTTTTTGGTCCTGCCTGGTATTCATTTAATATAAATGGAGTCCATTTTGTAGTTCTGCCTGTTCTGCAGGGAGATAGAAAACCCGGTTATACAGCAGATATACTCTACTCCTGGCTTAAATGTGATCTGGAAGCTCTAACGGCAGGGACACCTGTTATAATTTTCAACCATCACCTCTGGGGCTTCGATACAGACTTTGTTTTAAAGACAAAAAATCTTGAACTGGACCTTAAAGCCTACAATCTTAAGGCCTATCTTTATGCTCACTATCACACAAATATATTCCATAAAACACTAAAGGGTGGTGTATCAACCATATCAACTATGTCCCCTAATAAAGGTGGAAAAGATCACGCTCCCTCATCCTTCCGTAGAGTGAGTTTTTCTCCTCAAGGGGATGTATCAACAAAGCTAATCTACTCTCCTTTGGATAAACATTTAAGAGCAACTGCATTTGAAGATGAGGAGGGGAGAGGTCGCTCTTTTCTGGGCAGGGAGAGGAGAAATACTCGTGTTGTTGCAACTGTATATGATACACCTTCAGACGTTATAAACGTCTCGGCAGTAGTGGGAAAAAGGGATTATAAAATGACTAGAATCTCTGATTTTAACTGGAGTGTATCCTTCCCATCAAACTCAATCAGAGACACAAACTTAGTTGATGCAGTTAAGATTAAGGCCGAATTCTCAGATGGCAGTGTAATTGTAAAACCTGCCGATTTCCCTGTTAAAGCTCGTGTTGCCTGGAGTTCAAACCTGGGTGGCCCAATCTTTATGGCTACACCGGTTATTACTGATAAATATGTAATCTCTGCAATTACTGATGATGATATGGCTACAAATGGTGCTATAATTGCTGTGGATAAATCAAATGGTAAGGAGGTCTGGAGAGTTAAAGCACAAAACTCAATCAAAAACAGAATGGAGTTGTGGGGCGGGATGCTTTTTGCATCAGATGTTGAGGGAAGAGTATACGCCGTTGATGTTTCCAGAGGCTCTCTAAAATGGAGCAGGGA
>JAQVRQ010000085.1:0-2294 GCA_028700975.1 Bacteroidales bacterium
AGTTGTGACGACCTCTTTCAGGAGGTGGTTATAAATCTCTGGAGCTCCTGGCCAAAGTTCAGAGGAGATTGTAAAGTCCAAACCTGGATTTATAGAATTGCACTTAACACCTGTGTTAGTTTTTTAAGAAAGAGCAAAGCGAGACCATCTTCAGTACCTCTGACTCAAAATATTGAGGCTGTTGCCTCCGATTTTGATCTGGAAAAGATTAAAGAACTCTACATTCACATTAACAAACTGGAAAAAATTGAGAAGGCTATAGTTCTTCTCCACCTTGAAGAGAAATCTCACGAAGAGATATCTCAGATTGTGGGAATTTCGCGCTCTAATGTTGCCGTTAAGCTTTTCAGAATTAAAGAAAAACTAAAACAAATGTCCCAAAACTGATATTAGCTATGGAACTGGAACAACTAAAAAAGGACTGGCAAGAGATGTCGGAAAAGATTGAAAAAAGTGAACTATTTAACAAAGAGCTTACTATGAATATGCTAAAAAAGAACGCAAAGAGTTCTGTCAATAAATTGGAGAAGTATGAATTTCTATTCCTCATTATTTCAGTGATGTACACAATCTTTCTCTCATTTGCACTGTTTGTTAATGATGAGAGGCTCATTGTAAATGAGAGCATATGGGCAAGCATTGCAATTTTTGTAATTGCGGGAGGATGGCAGGCTTTCAAACTTATTTTATTACAAAAAATGAGGTTTGACACCTGCTCAACTATTGAAATAATGAATAGGGTAACACGCTACAAAATACTTACAAAGGCAAGACTCTACTGGGGTATGTCACTTCTTATACCCTTCTTTGCAATAGTGATGTACTTTCAGCGAGATATTTTCACCCCTGAATTAATGGTAGCAATGGCTATAGGAGGAGCTCTGGGCGCTGTTATAGGACTCTCCGCCTACCGCAAACACTGGAAAAATATTGACGAACTTCTCTCAGATCTTAAAGAGATAAAAAGCTACGAAAAACTTTAAACCAGGATAATAATAACTACCTGACCTCTAATCTGTAAATAATCTTCTTATTAGGAATGTCATAAATTTCAGTTACCGGGCTCTGTTCAAGACCTCTATTTTTGAGACACTTGTTCATAGCCGGGTAAACTTTTAAAACCCCTACCATTACAGATAATGCTCCTTTAAAAGGAAATTCAGCAACTAAATAATTTCCCTCAGGCAATCTCTTTATCTGGAACTTTTTTGATAAATCTTCAACTAGTACACTATCTGCATCTTCAAGTATACACCCCACATCTGACCGAAGCTTACTCTTATCTACCTCTCTGGGGTTATCATAATAGATTCCAATTCCCCTAGTGGTTGCAATCTTCTCCTCATTTAAAAGTTTGTAATAAACCTTATCTGTCACTTTTGCAGCTTGACTATAGTCTCCAATCATATTCTCAAAGACAATAATCTCACCACCCTGTCTCATTTCAACAAATTCCACCTTTGTGAAACCCCCAAAGTAAATGTACACGGAGACAATTATAACTCCAACAATTACCAAAGAAATAAAAATTGTTTTCATAGCTTAAATATTTTGAAACTATATTAAGACGAACAAGTTAGACTAATGATACAAATTTATAAAAAAAAGCTACCTAAATTGGTAGCTTTTAATGTTCAAAGTGTGATATTTACCTGCGATACACGCTATTATTCCCTCTACGGTCACTCTCCCTACGATCGTTATCTCTACGACTTTTAGCTACTCTATCTTTTTCCCTACGATCGTTATCTCTACGACTTTTAGCTACTCTATCTTTTTCTCTACGATCGCTATCTCTGCGACTTCTATCTATACGATCCCTCTCCCTACGATCTCTATCCCTGTCTCTATCACTATAATAATATTTTTTTTGACGCTTCTGCTCTTTTAGCCAGTTTTTATGCTGAGGATGATATCTGTTTATAAAATATCTTGGATCTCTAACATCTCTGATTGTAATATAAGGTCTGTAATCCCTATAGTTAGCATAACGTCTCTTTATTTCATAGTGCCTTAGAAATGGCCTACGTTCGTTAATTACAACAACTCGGGTCCTGAAAAAATCAAAGTTTCTGTATTTAGCCGGCAGATACCTTCTGTTTATCCACCTACCATTTTTGTAGTATATAAACTCTCCTGAAGGAACGTGATAGTAAACATCTATTTCAGGAATATAGTAATACTCAACATATTCAAACCCCACCGGTCCCCATATAGGCTGAACCCCTATGTTTACTCTTACTTGAATCTGTGCCTCTGCTGCCTTGGGAGCAATCAACCCACCAATAAATAAA
>JAQVRQ010000085.1:2394-5447 GCA_028700975.1 Bacteroidales bacterium
TCATAGATATGACTTTTCCTGAAACAGGCGTGGATAGTCCCACCCACACCAGTACTTAAATCCCTTCCACAGTCAACCGCAGCCACAAAGGAACCTCCGCCACAGCGAACAAAGAGAGCGAGGAGGAAAAGTTCCGGAGGGGCTGCGGTTGGCTGTGGAAGGATGCAACTGCCGACGAAGGAAGGATGCAACAGCAGTAACTACCGTAACGACGCCTTACTAAATATATGCTCGGGAATTGCTGCGTCAAACTGAATCTTGGTAATCTTGAATTCTGTTCCTTTGCCCTCCTTGAGCATATCCTTATAGACCATAGTTTTAGGGAACCATCGGCCTTGAATCCTCTCTACATCTGAAAGCTCCATCCGTTTTAGCAGCTGCCCACTCTTTGCATACATCTCTTGACGAAGCGGAACAAAGCGTTGTGCATCTATCCACATCTTCTGACGGTGGTAGGCTACATCGGTTACTCTGGCTGTGAGTTCAAGAACAATAACATCTCTCCCCTGCATAGTATCTCTGCCGGTGATTTTACTGTCGTAGATATCTGTAAGTTTGCGATCATCCATCATATCCTCGTAAGAGAGGTCGGACCCCATTACGGATTGTCTTAGCATATGCCCCGATATCTGAATAGTCCTGTCTGCTGCGGGTGTGTATATCCATAGCTGCCCCTCCAGTTTAAGCATCTTTGTACCAGCCTCAGAGGCAGGTGAGAGGTATTCTGAAAAGGATTTTTTATCGCCTTCGCTCCAGCTTACAGATGTGATGCTTCTGGTAGATCTTCTTCCGTGAATAATCATTGTGGATTCAAAGACTCTGTTTTTTGAAGAGAGGTTCTGATCTACTTTGCGGAGAATTGCTTCGCCGGACTCTTCTTCTGCGGGCTGCGAGCTCCGGGCGGAAGCCGGGAGCGAGCCCAGGAGCAGGATTGCGGTTATTATTGCCGGTTTAAATATTTTCATAATCATTTTAAAGTATTTCAACATATTTCAGTACTCATCAAACTTCCAGCTCATTAAAGAGCCTTGCGGTCTCTCTTTTATATATCCCTACTCCTGCAAGTGCATTTCCGAGTAAAATAGAGAAGACGCCGGGAATAAAACCAATATACCACATTACCGGAGTAACAGCTGGTCTTACAACAGATGGCATAAGCATTGTGGCATTTTTCATCATTGATGATATATCGATCCCCTCTTTATTTAGTGAAAATACAACAACAGCTCCAAGGGCAGTACCTATCACCGAACCTATTGAACCTATCATAAGCGCTTCCCAAAGAAGTGATCTGTAAATATGTCCCTTATCCTCACCAAGGGCTATCCTAACCCCAAACTCGGTATATCTTCTAAGGCCGCCCAATAATCCTGCATTCCACAGAACTATTGCCATTGCAGAGACAAAGAGGAATATCATTATTCCACCAATATAGTTGCTGTATGCCAGAAAATCTGCCATTCCCGGAACATCTCTCAAAGATTGAGCAACAGGTGCGAACTCATCCTCATCAGATGCCCAGAGAGCATTAAGCCTTCCCTTAACAGCCTCGGCCTCCTCCTCATTAAAATAGTCGTATGGCAGAAAGCCGAGTATCTCGCCTGATGCCCCATCCATATCAAAAGCCGCTCTTATATCTTCAAGATCTGCAATTATTGCCCCTCTGTCCAGTGCAGGAGAACCAAATCTTATTGTTCCTGAGACTATAAAATTTGTAAACGAAAATCCCCCCTCCATTGTTGTTCCAAAGAGTGTAAACTGCTCTCCGGGGGAGACTCCGTATCTGGAGGCTAAATCCTCAGTTAAAAGACACTCTCCCCTCCTTTCAGGCAACCTTCCACGCTCAAGGGACTCCTGCAGATTAAATCTTGCCGGCTCCTTTGATCCATCACTAAGCAGGTCCACAGCCCAGCCAACGACAGCCCCCTGCCCTCTGGTCTCACCAAGAGAATCGGGGAAATCTGCCAAAGCACCAAACCGAATCCTTTCGGCCCACTCAACAGTAGGCTCCTCTCTCCTTAGCTCCTCAACCAGTGTAGGAGAGTCCAAAATTGCAAGGTCATTTGGAAACTGCTCTTTATCATTTGCATAAGCCCGTGTCATTACCCTTATATCACCCGTATTGTAATTTGAACTGAGCTCAATTGACTCACCCATTACACCCGTCAACCAACTGTGAAGAAAGATGGTAAGCATACTTCCCAGTGCAACAACAATTATTGGGAGCAGGCTCCTCCCCTTGTCGTTCAAAATGCCTTTCAGTAAGAATTTTATCATAGTAGTTTCCCCCTTAAAGCCTCGGTTGGTTTCATTTTAGATATTTTTCTAGCTGGTATATAACTCACTATCAAAGACGTTACAACAACCAGCACTACAGATGACATTATCATTCCTATGCTGTAAGCCGGTATAATTTTATCCGCAATAGCAAGCCCAGCCTGATCTGTACCCGCCGGCATAGGGAGTCCCACGTGCTGGATTAATTTTAAAAGTGGCATTCCCCAAAGCATACCCAGCAGAATTGCTAAGATTGAATGAACAGTACCCTCTATAGTAAAAATCCCCACTACCCTCAGTCTTGTCATTCCCAGAGCTATGTATGTACCTATCTCCTTTTGTCTTCTGAAAATTGAGAGTATTTGTGTATCAAATATGGCCAGAAGAGCAATCCCAAGAAGCAGCATAGACATAACCATTGAGCTTGCCCTCTTTGTCTTGATAACATCATCTATCTCCTGCATTAGCATATCCTCATCCATATATTTCCACCCCTGAGGAAGTGCATCGGCAGCAGAAAAATCATTTGAAGCAACAACCTCCTCAGAAAGAACCACATATGTAGCCTCTCCATACATTGAAGTCATCTCCCTCAGATCCTCCAAAGGCATCCAGAGCTGTCCTCCATCCACAGTAGGCACCGTCGTTTTAAATATTCCGGCAATCCTCACCTCTCTTGCATCAAAAGTACCATTCACATCCCTCCACCTCACAATCATCACATCCCCCTCCTTCAGTTTTGCCGATTTTGCAGTTCTGTCACCCACTATCACCGG
>JAQVRQ010000032.1 GCA_028700975.1 Bacteroidales bacterium
TGCAACTCGGTATGCAAAAGTCAGTTTGTCTTTGTAGATAGGTAAAAAACCTCTGTGAATAAATGACAATTTCAAATAGCTCTTTTTAGCAGGAGAGCCAAAAAGGATAGACTCAGTCCAGAAACCCCTTGCTGGGTCTGATTCGTTATCTCTTGTGTCGTGAACAGCTCCAAGTTTTAACTCTAAACGGGTTCCCCCATTGGCTTCAGAAGCATCTATCACTTGGCTGTTAATATATCTTGAGTAGAGATTATCTTCACCGGCGTATTTCTCAAGTTTAACCTCTCCAATCCTATAAGAGTAGAGTCCAGCTCCAACTGCCCATTTCCAATTTCCGCCTAAACTACCCTGAAGGTCAATAGTTGCTCTAAAAAGTCTTCTATCCATCTTGTAAAATGATGGATTCTCTGCTGCAAACTCTTGATTGAAATCTGCCATATACCCGTTAAATCCGGTAAAATCCATCATTTTATCAGTTAAATAACTAATATCCACAGTGGTTCTTATCCCCTTAATAAGATATTCAGAATCATAGAAAAGATGATAAACACCTGTCCCCTTTGTATATTGAGATACCTCAACATTAAACTTGTGGATATAATCCGGAAATGTACTACCATCTCCAAACCAAAAAACATCAGCAAGGGCTCCATATTGAAAACCCAGATCGCTATTGTAACCTATTGCCGGTAATGGGCCTATACTCCACCCCTTTTTGGTTTGAGAGAACAATGAGAATGGAGTTGCAAATAAAAAGATTGCAAAAATAATTATTGAAATTTTTTTCATAACAAAATTAAACTAATAATGTACCCAATATAGTTTCCTACAGCATACCCTACTAGGCCAACGGTAAGGCCTGTTATTATTACACTTCTGTTCTTCATAGCAGCTGCAACTAGAGGGACAAAAGGGGGAGAATTAATTAATGAGACAGATGAAATAAGAACTGAATCTGCATCCAATTTAAACAATTTTGAGAGGAGTAACTGGATTGCCAATGAAAAGAAGATGGCAAAAGTAATATAGAGCAGTAGATAGATTCCTCCTGAAAGATTTAATTTTGATAAATCTGCCATAGATGCGACTACCATACTGAATATATAAACTAAATACATTCCGGCATCATAACTCGTCTTAATCTCTCTCACTCTTTTTGAGAAGGATGCGACAATTCCTAAAGTGGTAATTGATAGTATAACAACAACCATTTGCAGGCTTTTTGGTAAAATAAGAGAGAGACCACCAGCCACTGCAAAAATTCCTATAGAGAGGGCTAATGCAGAAAGTAGAGGCAGGATATTTACCTTCTTAAAAAACTCCTTATATGGATTGTCATCATATGACTCAACCGGCATATGCTTCTCCGGAGTACCATTCTTGGCCGGATAATGTAAAATCTTTCTAAAGAAAGGAATTCCAATAGAGAGAACAAAAGTAAGATATACAAGGCTTACAGCCATATCATATGAGTGAATAAGAATATAGGTCTCATTTGGCACATTCAACATAATTTTAATTGCAGCAAGATTTGGTGTACCACCTGTATAAACTCCCACAAGCATCCCTGCTATTTTATTCATTTGCTCACCCATTAGTGGATCTAATCCAATTAAAGGTCTGAAAATAAAATATCCGGCAACAACAGCAGTTATTACAGCAAAAGCTCCAATTAGAAGAGTTAGAATTGCATTCTTAATATCCCACCTTTTGAAGTCACAGGAAAATAACATAAGCGGTATTGCTAATGGTATTATTATTGTGACTATAAGGTCCTGAAGAGCATATACGTCATCGGAAATTAAACCGGAATTACCTAGAATTATCCCAACAAGGTATAGTAATAGGACGGGGCCAATTTTTTTAAGGAAAGTTACTTTAGAAGTGAGCCACAGAATTGCGGCAGGCGTAATGGTGTAGGTTATCAGCAGCAGTATTGTGTCCATTTAGGTATATTGGTTTAGGCTCGCCAGAATATTTTTTTCTCACTCACATATGCGACAATAGTCATAGTTAACAAAACCACAACAGCAGCTCTTGCCACTCCTATCCAGGGCCAGCCCTCCGGATATGCCGCGTTATATATATGAACAATACCAGTTAATCTAAAGAGAGGCATAACTAGTGCGCCAAATGCGATATAGCTCATTAAAGGATTACTCCCGGCACCCCCAAAGATTCTGGAATAGAGAGATGATGGGAATCTATAAGTTACAAAATCAGATATCATAAGCAAATAGATAGAAATCCCGGTGGTAAATAAACAATATGATATAGTGCAAGGCACCTTGGTTATAGCTCCCTCGTAAAAAAGAAAGAGACCACCTGAAACTATCATCCCCATAGCAATAAGAGAGAGGTTAGTATGTTCAGGAAAGACTCTTCTGCTAAGCAACCAGATAATTGCAGAGGCCGAAAGAGAAAATGAAAACTTATAGAGACTCCACTCTGTAAAAAGAGCGGCCATCATCCAAACGACAAAAAGTATCAAGAAAAGAGACATTACCACTTTAATTAGTGGCGAGGCAAATGAGTTTTTAACAGGATTATATCCCTTAGGTGATATACTCTTCTCTTTCAGTAGATCTCCAATATATGTAGCAGGAATAAGAATCAGCAGAAAATAGATGTATTCAATATTGAAAAACCACCTTATCTCTTTTATTGCATAAAGCCTGACAGGCAAAGAGAAATACATAGTCACAACTGCAAATAGAAGTATAATCACATATATGACAAGCCTCATTTTGTGGTTATCTTTTGTGTAAAGCCAGATTAAAGCTCCAAACAGGTAAAGAAAGGAGAGTAGGAAAATAATAATTCCACTTCTGTAAATTGAAATCTTCTCATCAAAAAAGATGGCCCCTGTTATAATAAGTGCAATTGAAAGCAAAGCTCCTGCGTAGCGAATCCATTTAAAGGGCGGTTTAGATATATAGAGCATAAACAGAGCTGCAAACCCCCCAACTGTTGCAAGCTGAGGAAGCCATCCTGATGCTGTTGAGAAATCTAGAAAAACATAAAGATAGGAGAATATCCAAAGCATTAAGAATCTTATAAATATTGATTTAACCGTCATCTTCCCGGATGCTCCTGCAAAGGGAATTGCAACACCCATACAAAAAATAAAAATGGGAAAGACCAGATCAACCCATCCTATACCGGATACAGAAAAATCAAGAGTATGCTCGGGTGGTGGATTCTGGATGTGGTACATCCAAGCCGGCAATATTCTGTGAGGAATAATTGCTGAGAAAACCATCCCAAAAATGGTGAGCCCTCTAAGTATGTCCAGTGACAGGTATCTTTTCATATTTGATTTAATCTCATTTAATATATTTATCGTAACATCTCACACCCCAGAATTTGTAACCCTTCCCATCCAAGCCACTATCAAAGAGCATCTGATGTATTAAACCATTCCTTTCAACTAGAATTGTGTGGTAAATTTTACCATTAGGATTCTCCTTAATCCAGAATGCTACCTGCCCATTTTTTGAGAATTTTCTTACAAAAGATGTATCAGAGCGTTCAGTGAATTTCACTCCTCTCTTCTGAAGATCTCTAGCCATCATTGCCGATCGAAAACCAGTACCCCCTCTGCTGCTTACAATTCTCCTCCCATTTAAAATTACAGTTGTATCAACGTAGGCCATAACCCCAAGATGCCGGTTTTTATCTGCCTTTAGCCAGGTTACTAATTTATCTGTATGGAGCTCCTCATCGTATCCATAGTTGCTATCAATGAATAAGATTCTATCAATAAATGAGGGAATTTTATCAACTGAATGAATATAGTTAAGCACAAATCGGCCTCCACCACTATGGCTTGAGAGAGCAACAGAAATTCCCCCTGATTCAAGTTTACCGGGAAGTGATGACTTGACTATTGTTACAATTGTATCAGTAAGTTTTTTATAAAGACCAGGAGAATCTGCGTACTCGGAAGCGTGAATTGTCCACCCCTTTTGCTCAGCCTCGAGGTATGCAACAATATAATTATAGCGTCTGTCATTCTCCCTAAGAAACCTTACTTGTGCTGCAATATGCTGAATATCATATCGCCACTCTTCAGGCAAAAGTGCTCCTCCACGCCCCTCGGTCTCCTCAATGGTGTTTCCATTAGGGAGAGCATAGAGAATCAGCCTTACCGGCCTTCCTTTTCTAAACTGAATTTCCGATGGAGTATTAATTACTACCCTTGACCTGGGGATCAGGTCTCTGTATTCCTGCCTCACCTCTGCTGCAGCAACTGAAGCAAAAAGAAAAATAGTCAGCAGTAGGGTAAGTAATCTGCACATCTACATTTGTTTGTTATTCAAATTCTTTAAGAATCTCCCTAACTTTTGCCACCTTTTGGGCAAGAAGCTCAGATCCCCTTGCCTCAGCAATAAACCTAAGATACGGCTCTGTGTTTGAAGGACGTATGTTAAACCACCAATCCTCAAACTCTACTCTGTATCCGTCAAAGTCATAGCTGGCTGTTGCCTTTTCAGAGGTTGTAAAATGATCCCGTACTCTATCCATCGCCTCTTTTTTACGTTCAATTCTAAAATTTATCTCTCCAGAATTGTCATATTTTACAATATCAGAAATTAAAGCCGATAGCGATTTCCCCTCTCTACTCTTTTTGGCAACAATACCCAAGATTATAAGAGCAGCCATTATTCCAGAATCGCTGTAATAAAAGTCTCTGAAGTAGTAGTGACCTGCAAGCTCTCCACCATATATTCCATCTATCTCTCTAAGTTTGTGCGCCGCAAAGGCCCTGCCCACTCTCCAGGTATGGATCTCTGCACCCATAGGAGAGAGATACTCTCCAACGGCCTTTGAACTCCTGATGTCTTGAAGAACCGGACCTTTCTCCCCTCTCTCCTCAAGGAAATAGTGTCCAAGAAGCGCTATCATAAGGTCTGGAGAGATGAATTTGCCGTGCTCATCTACAAACATTACTCTATCTGCATCTCCGTCAAAGATGACACCAATATCGCACTTTTTATCCCTAACAAGGTTTTGAAGATCAACAATGTTTTCAGGCACCAGAGGATTTGCCTCGTGATTTGGAAACGTGCCATCCATATCGTCAAAAATATAATGAAGCTCTTTATTTGCATCTCCCATTACATCCTTAATAAGCAGGGCAGCCATCCCATTTGAGAGATCCATCCCAATATTTAAGCCTGAAAGATCTGTTTTATACTTGAGCAAAAACTCAATATACTCCTCTCTTATATCCAGATTATGTACTATCCCTACCCTTTCAGCCGGCACCAGTTCTCTTGTCTCAATCCACTCCTTAAGCTGTCCAAGTCCTGTGTCAAATCCTACAGGCAATGCATTTTCCCTTGAAATTTTTAGCCCATTATACTCCCTGGGATTATGGGATGCAGTGATCTGAGCAGATGCCTTGAACCCATATTTGCCCGTAGCAAAATAGACCATAGGTGTAGTTGTGAGTCCAAGATCATAAACATCTGCGCCCGCATCTGTAATACCCTTAAGAAGAGCCCTGTGCATCTCAGGTGATGACTCTCTGTCATCTCTTCCTACTAGCACTTTTTCTGCGCCCAGCAACTCAGGAAGGAAAAATCCCACCCTGTAAACTATCTCCCTGTCAAAATCTTTGTTATAAACACCTCTTATGTCATAAGCGTGAAAAGCACCCATAATTATCTTTTTTTTGCCACAGGGGCAGTTTTGTAATGTGTCTTGACCTTTCCGTTCATAATGTTGTTCAGCTTAGATTGAATCATCTTCTTTCTAATTGGAGCACATAGATCAGTAAAAAGAACTCCGTTAAGATGATCAATTTCGTGCTGAACCATTCTGCACGCAAAATCCTCAAGTAGCTCCTCCCTTTTTATGAGCTTCTCATCCAGGTACTCAATTTTAATTCTTCTTGGCCTTATAACACCAGCATTGATATCCGGTATACTCAAACAACCCTCGTTATACTCAATTGTCTCCTCGCTCTCCTCCAAAACCACCGGATTTATCATAGCCCGTCTAAAGCCCTTCAAATAAGGCATATCATCTGCTAGTGGCTCTCCGTCAACTACAAGCACCCTAATAGATTTTCCCACTTGAGGAGCGGCAAATCCAACTCCATCAGCGTGATTCATAGTCTCGAACATATCAGAAACAAGTTTACTAATTGTCTCGGCAGCATCCTGCGACGAGATGTCAAAATCCACAGCCCTCTCCCTGAGGACCTCGGAACCATAAATATAAATTGGTAAAATCATAATTAATCTCTTTTGTCATTTTCCAGTCTGGCCCTTGAATCCAGATATGACTGAAGAATAATTGCAGCACTAACTTTGTCAATATTTCCCTTAACTCTTCTGTCGCTTTTTTTCATTCCTCCATCAACCAGTGTTCTCATTGCCATCTTTGAAGTGAAACGTTCATCTTGAAGTGTAACAGGGATATTTGGAAATTGTTTTTTTAACATATTCAAAAATGCATCAACATCCTTTGCAGCCTCAGATGGCTTATTGTCCATATTCATCGGATAACCTACAACTATTCTAACAACACTCTCTTTAAGGGTATAGTTTTTGAGGTAAGCCAAAACAGAGCCTGCGGGAACGGTCTCCAATGCAGAAGCAAAAATGCCGAGAGGATCGCTGACAGCAACACCAACCCTTTTCCTTCCATAGTCAATTCCCACAATTCTTTCCATTGCACAAAGTTAGTTTTTTTTTAGTACTTTTGAAGGTTTAAACGCAACTATGCCAAGACTATTTACATACAAAGACTTTGATTCCGGAAGCGAAAAGGTTAAGCAATACGCAGACAAACATACACCTGTAATAATCTGCGAGAGAGAGACAACAAGAAATACACCCTTTAACGTAAAGGTAAGAATTGGAACAAACGTTAAACACCCCAATGCTCCGGATCACCACTACGAATACATCCAACTCTGGAATCTGGAGACACTTGTAGGAGAGATAAGACTTCAGCGATCCAGCTATGGAGAGAAGCCTCTCTTTATTGAGACAGAGTTTACCCTTATTCCAAAGGTAAGCCTTCGCTTAGAAGCCATCGCTTACTGCAACAGGCACGGATTGTGGATAAGTGAAGAGGTATTTGTTAAAGTTAAGGATTAGATCTCCATAATTACAATGGCAAAAGAGAGGATTAACAAAGAGAAGAAAACATTGAGAAACAAATTTCGTTTCTCAATATTTAACGATACAACCCACGAAGAACTTTTTGTATTTAGAGCCAATGGGCTTATGATGCTTTTAAGCATCCTCTTATCAATTATTTTTATTGTTCTGTCTGTCACTATTCTAATATCATATACACCTCTCAGAGAGTTCATCCCCGGCTATCCGGACGCTCAGACAAGAAGAGAGATAGTTCAAAACGCACTCAAACTGGATTCTCTCGAAAAAACTGTTAAGCTCTGGGACTTTCAACTAAATAATATTCAAAGAATAGCTACCGGACAACCACCTCTTGAACTTGAAGATATTACAATGAAGCAAGATACCGCTAGCTCTGAAGGGATAAGAGGAACCATTTCAAAAGAGGACTCCCTTCTAAGGCTTGAGGTTATGAAGCAAGAGCAATTTAATATTGGGAGCGAAACTAACAGAGTGAATCAAATAGAGGGGCTACACTTTTTCCCTCCGGTAAAAGGGATTGTTTCAGACGGATTCAATCTAGCCACAAACCATCCATATATCGATATTGCCGCACCAGCAAATTCTGTAATTTCAACTGTTCTTGATGGCACGGTAATAATGGCAGCCTGGACAGACGAAACGGGATTCACAATTCAAGTACAACACTCGAACGATCTAATCTCCATATACAAACACAACTCAAAGCTTCTCAAAAGAACAGGAGACAAGGTAAAAGCAGGAGCTGCAATAGCTCTGGTTGGAAATACCGGCTCTCTGAGTACAGGATATCACCTACACTTTGAACTTTGGTACAAAGGAACAGCAGTGGATCCTTCTAAATATATAAATTTCTAACAGATCCGGAATGAGAAGAGGAATAGCAATTTTAGGTTCAACCGGATCAATCGGCACACAAGCAATTGAAGTTTGTTTAAGGCATCCGGATATTTTTAGCATAGAGCTCCTTACAGCAAAACAAAACTCCAAATTACTAATAGAGCAGGCTCTGAAAGTACAACCAAATGCAGTTGTAATAGCAGACGAAAGCAAGTATCAAGAGGTTAATGACGCACTTTCAGGAGAAGACATTAAAGTTTTTACCGGGATTGAGTCTGTAAACTCGCTCGTCCAAGGGGAGAGTATTCACATTGTTCTAACTGCAATGGTAGGTTTCAGTGGACTTGAGCCAACTATATCGGCAATAAAAGCCGGAAAAGCCATTGCGCTAGCAAATAAGGAGACACTTGTCGCCGCAGGAGACTTGGTAATATCCCTGGCAAAAGAGTCCGGATCACCTATCATCCCGGTAGACTCAGAGCACTCTGCAATATTCCAATGCCTTCAGGGTGAGAGGAGCAAAGCCGAGAAACTTATCCTCACTGCATCCGGTGGCCCATTTTTAAAAAAGAGCATCAAGGATCTTCAAAATGTTACTATATCTGATACTCTCAACCATCCAAACTGGAAGATGGGTTCAAAAGTAACCGTTGATTCAGCCACAATGATGAACAAAGGGCTGGAGATGATTGAGGCTAAGTGGCTATTCAATATGAAACCGGAAGATATTGACATAGTTATTCACCCTCAATCTATAATCCACTCAATGGTTCAGTTCAAAGATGGATCAGTAACAGCTCAAATGAGCTCACCAGATATGAAACTTCCAATTCAGTATGCTCTCTCATACCCCAACAGACTTGAACTGAATACAAAAAGGATTAATTTCACAGAGATTGGCAGGTTTGATTTTATGGAACCGGACAGAGAAAAATTCCCCTGTATTAGCATTGCATACGATGCAATTTTAAAGGGGGGAAATATCCCTTGTGCAATGAATGCAGCAAATGAATTGGCAGTTGAGGCCTTTTTAAGGAGTGATATTCAATTTACATCCATTCACAAGGTAACTCAAGAAGTAGTTAATGGAACGATGTTTGTTGCAAAACCAAAATTGTCAGACATTATTGATACAGACAGGACCGCAAGAATAGAGGCTGCGGAAATTATAAACAAACTAAAGGCGAAATAATTCAAATAATGGATATAATTATAAAAATTCTACAGGTAATTCTTGCCCTTTCAATATTAATTCTGGTACACGAATTTGGACACTTTTTCTTTGCCAGACTATTCAAAATAAGAGTAGAGAAGTTTTATCTCTTCTTTGACGCCTGGTTCTCACTTTTCAAGTTTAAACCAAAAAATTCAGATACAGAATACGGAATTGGCTGGCTCCCCCTTGGAGGATACTGCAAAATTTCCGGTATGATTGACGAATCAATGGATAAAGAGGCTTTAAAAGAGGAGCCAAAACCATATGAGTTTAGAAGTAAACCAGCCTGGCAGAGATTCTTTGTAATGTTTGGCGGTGTACTATTTAATTTTATTCTTGCTATTCTTATCTACTCAGCCACACTTTTTACCTGGGGAGAGGAGTATCTAAAAAACGAAGATGCAATATACGGAGTTCATTGCAACGACCTTGCAAGGGAGATAGGATTTGAGAACGGAGATAAAATTCTGTCATTCGATGGAGACAAAGTAGAAAGATTCAATGAGCTGCAAGTTATACTCGCAAGAAATCAGGCACAAACAGCACAAGTAATCAGAGGAGAAGAGAGCAGAGAGATAAATATTGACCCCGTATTCATTCCGGCAGTACTCAATACACCTGGTATGTTTTCACTAAGAGTACCATTCCAGATACTCTCTGTAGCTGACTCTTCACTGAATGCCTCTGCAGGATTAACAGCAGGAGATAGAATTGTTGGAATAGATTCGCTTGATGTCTTTGTGATACAAGAGATTCAAAGTATCCTACAGGCAAATAAAGGAGATTCAATAACAGCCACTATTCAAAGAGGAGAAGAGAGACTCTATAAGAGACTAGCAATAGATGACAATGGTTTATTGGGTGTCACTCTGGATGGTAACATCCACAACTATTTTAATATTACAATATCTGAATACACTCTGCTTGGAGCACTCCCTGCCGGGGCCAATAAAGCAGTCTCAACAATAGGCAACTATCTCAAAGAGCTAAAGCTAATTTTCTCGCCAAAAACAGAAGCCTATAAATCTGTTGGCAGTTTTATAGCAATTGGCAATATCTTCCCATCCGCCTGGGACTGGCAAATTTTCTGGAATCTTACTGCTTGGTTATCAATAATGTTAGCAGTAGTAAACCTACTACCAATACCCGCTCTTGATGGCGGACATATACTATTCCTCCTTTATGAAATGATTACCAGAAGGAGGCCAAGCGATAAATTCCTGGAATATGCACAAGTTGGAGGAATGTTAATACTTCTTACAATAATGTTCCTCGCATTTGGAAATGACATTTACAGACTTTTTAACTGATTTAGTTATGAGAGCTAGAAATTTTTTAATATTGGCAGCTATTGCAATATTTGCAATAACATCCTGTAATAATGGTCCAAGGCTAATGCCCAGTATAAGCGGTAAAGCCGGAGAGATTGTTGTTGTTATTAACAAAGGTTACTGGGAGAGCGACCCAGGAATAGCTTTAAGATCTATTCTTGCTGTTGACCAACCATTCCTACCACAACGAGAGCCTATATTCACACTTGTAAACATCCCGGAAAATGCATTTACAAGCATTTTTCAGGTACACAGAAATATTGTTATTGTTTCCATCAAAGAGGAGTATAGCGCAACAAAAATTGTGTATCAGGAGAATGTTTGGGCAGCTCCCCAGATAGTTATCACAATCTCTGCTCCAGATGCCAAATCCGCTGCTGAAGAGATTCAAAAACAGAGTGACAAACTTGCCAACTCAATACTCCAAGCAGAGAGAAACAGAAATATCTCAAATGCAAAAAAATATGAGGAGAGAGGATTAAGAGCGATGGTTAGCGAAGCATTCGGAGGATCTCCATATTATCCCACAGGGTACAATTTAAGAAAAAAGACAGATGACTTTATCTGGATATCATATGAAACGACGGGAACAAACCAGGGAATATTCATATACAGAATACCATTCAAGGACTCATCTGACTTTAAACGCGAAAACCTTATTAACATAAGAAATACAGTTATGCAGCAAAATGTCCCTGGGCAGCTGGAAAACACATATATGATAACAAACCAGCTAATAGAGCCGGGTCTCAAGTGGATAACATATAAACAGAGAAATTTTGCCGAGTTAAGAGGACTTTGGGAGGTTCAGAATGATTTTATGGGTGGCCCATTTGTAAGTCATTTCTTTCTGGATAATGAGGGTAAAAATATTATCGGATTAGAAGCTTTTGTATACGCACCACGCTATGACAAAAGAAATTACCTAAGGCAGGTTGAGTCTATCATCTATTCCTATGAGAATTTTTAAGATTTTTTTGCAACTATAAAAAATCTTTATACCTTTGCACTCCCAACTTTGAGCAGAGCGCGAGTACAGGGTTGGAAAACGGTCCGTTCGTCTAACGGTTAGGACTCAAGATTTTCATTCTTGCAATAGGGGTTCGATTCCCCTACGGACTACAAAAAACAAAAAAATTCAAAAATGGCAAATCACGCTTCCGCAAAAAAGCGCGCGCGTCAGAGCGAAAAGCGCAGGTTGCATAACAAATATTATGCACGCACAACTAGGAACGCCATCAAGGCGATTCGCAATACAACAGATAAAGAGGCAGCAACGGCACTTCTTCCTAAAGTGTTTTCTATGCTGGACAAATTGGCAAAGATTAATGTTATTCACGCCAATAAAGCCTCAAATCTAAAAAGCGGTATTGCTACCCACGTAAGCAAATTGTAATATTTTTACTTTTTGGCACAAGAGATTAAGAGAGCTTCCCTAACATTGGGAAGCTTTTTTATTATGAAACTATGTCAAAGAGACTTACAATCAAAGACTGGAAGGAGGACGAAAGACCTCGTGAAAAGATGGCCGTTTTGGGCCCTGAAAGTTTAACAGATGCAGAACTCACTGCCATAATTATTGGCTCTGGCACAAGAGATGAATCTGCAGTGGATGTAGCAAGAGCTCTTATTGAAAAACACGGAAACTGTATGAGGACTCTAGCCTCAGCTTCAATTGAGAGTTTAATCTCCGTTAAAGGGATTGGGAAGTCAAAAGCTATAACACTTCTTGCTGCAGTAGAGATGGGAAAAAGAGTATCCTCCGCAAGATCTAAGGAACTTCCAGAGATAACCTCTTCACAAAGTGCTGCCAAAATCATTAGCCCATTGTTAATGGATTTACCCTACGAAGAGTGCTGGGTTATGTATCTGAACAGGGCAAACAGACTCATTTCAAAAAACCGAATGTCCAAAGGCGGAATCTCATCAACAGTTGTTGATGTAAAATTGATAGTAAAAGGGGCACTCGAAAAACTTGCAAGTGCAATTATTCTTGCTCATAACCACCCAAGCGGCAATGCAAAGCCTGGAGAGAGCGATAAAACCCAAACAAAACTATTAAAAGATGCTGCATCATATTTTGATATCACTCTACTCGACCATATCATTATAGCGGGAGATAAATACTTCAGCTTTGCTGACGATGGAATAATCTGATTATTTCATATATTTGTGAAAATTTCACATTCAAAATCAGATGAAGATAATAAACTTGGGTGAGAAGGATTCCGTTCTCAACTCTTTCATTGCGGAGATACGTGACCATATTATCCAGAAAGACAGTATGAGATTCAGAAGAAATCTTGAAAGGATTGGGGAGATCTTTGCTTATGAAATTAGCCGCACACTCAACTATTCAGAGAAGGATGTTGTAACACCTCTCGGGATAGCAAAATGCAGGACTCACGACAATGAGGTTGTTATTGCAAGCATTATGAGGGCAGGTCTACCTCTTCACGATGGAATACTTCACTATTTTGACAAAGCTCAAAATGCTTTTATTGCTGCATATAGAAAATATGGAAAGGATAATAAATTTACAATTCAGATAGAGTACGCAAGCAGTCCCTCAGTAGAGGGTAAGATGCTGATTCTGGCAGACACAATGCTGGCAACAGGCTCATCAGTAGTCCTTACATACAACAAACTATGTGAAAATGCAACTCCTGTTCACACTCATCTCGTATGCCCAATTGCAAGTACAGAGGGAATAGAGTATCTATCCAAACATCTGCCTCATAAAAATACAACTCTATGGGTAGGAGCCATAGACGAAGAGCTCACAATAAAATCTTATATAGTGCCTGGCCTGGGAGATGCCGGAGATTTAGCTTACGGAGACAAACTCTAAATAACAGACGTTTATTCTGCGCTATAAACCTCTTTACCGGCTACGAAAGTCTTTAAAACTTTAATTGAGGGAATATCTTCACGATTAGCAGTTAATATATCCTTGTCAAGGATAGTAAAATCTGCATATTTTCCCTTCTCAATACTTCCTTTAGACCTCTCTTCAAAAGAGGCCTTTGCTGCCCAGATTGTCATTGATCGAAGAGCCTCTTCAGGTGTAAGAGAATTCTCCATTTGGAAACCCTCCTGTGGCACAAAATCTAAATTAACTCTTTGTACAGCAGCGAAATATGTAAGTATTGGATTCACCTGTTCAATTGGAAAATCTGTGCCGGAAGGAAGCCATCCGTTTTGATTTAATAGCTCTTTGTATGCGTAAGCACCCTTAATCCTTTCACCAACCCTATCTACTGCCCATAGCATATCAGAGGTTGCGTGAGTAGGCTGGATAGATGGTACAATATTATACTTGCCAAATAGCTCCATATCCTCAGGATGGATTATTTGTGCGTGTTCAATTCGCCATCTCAAATCATTACCCTCAGGAAGATACTTTGAATAGAGATTTAAAGCAAGTCTGTTGGCTGCATCTCCAATACAATGTATAGCTACCTGAAAACCATTCTCAAAAGCCCACCTGGCATTTGAATCAAGTACCGAAGAGGGTGTTGCTTGTATACCCAATGTAGATGCCTGATCTGAATATGGCTTGAGCATCAATGCACCTCTGGAGCCAAGTGCTCCATCTGCAAACATTTTTATTGTCCCAACCCTTAAACGCCCCTTACTATATGGTTTGTTGATTTTCTCGAACATCTCTTTGCCTGGAGTTAGCCATAAATCAATTCTCAACTGCATCTCCCCCTCAATCTGCATACTATCCAAAACCTCAACAAGCGCTAAATCTGCCCCTGCACTCGAAATGGATGTAAGACCATATTTAAAACACTCGGCCTCTGCAGCAAGAAGCATCCTTCTCATCTCCTTACCATCCGGCTCCGGAAGAATCTCCTTAAACCTGTCTGCTGTATTTTCCAGAAAAACACCTGAGAACTGACCATCTTTCAATATTGCCTCTCCCGGTAAAATTGAAGAATCTCCCGGTTTCAGACCAAGTCTCTTAATAGCTGCCTCATTTACAATA
This sequence comes from Bacteroidales bacterium, assembly GCA_028700975.1. GTDB lineage: Bacteria > Bacteroidota > Bacteroidia > Bacteroidales > UBA932 > Bact-08. The sequence goes on from JAQVRQ010000032.1 coordinate 14,518, forward strand.
ACTGCGTGAAAATCAATCCGTGAAAGAATTACAGGAGTGTTAGGAAAGAGTTCATTTAACTTTGAATTATCAGGGAAACTCTTTTCCGGCCAAAGATTTTGATCCCAGCCATCGCCAAGTATGTAGTCAGAAGGAGAATCTTTCTGGCTCTTTTCTAGTCTGCCAATTATCTCTTCAAATGATGATGACCCTCTAAGATCTACCCTAAGAAGTCCTGCTCCAAGCCCAGTAATATGACAGTGAGCATCATTGAAACCGGGATACATTGCCTTCCCCTCCAAATCCAGCATTCTAACTGATCTGTATTGATTAAGTATTTCATTATCTGAACCAACTGACACAATTACTCCATCATTAACAGCAACAGCATTAGAGGTTGAAAATAGAGAATCAACAGTATAGATATTACCATTGTAAATTATTAGATCAACGGACTCTTTCATTTGACAAGATGTTATCAACAGGGCTGCTAATAGTCCAAAAACTCCTTTTTTCATTTGATGAATATTTATAATTCCTTTCGTAATCTAGCAATAGGTATGTTTAGCTGCTCTCTGTATTTCGCAACAGTTCTTCTTGCAACTCTATATCCCTTTTCACTTAAGACAGAAACAAGCTCCTCATCTGTAAGTGGTTTCTTTTTATCCTCCACATCAATGCTTGATGCTAGAATATTTTTTATTTCGCGGGTTGAAACCTCCTCTCCACTCTCTGTCATAAGGCCCTCCGAGAAGAAATACTTTAGTGGATAAATCCCAAAATGTGTTTGAATATATTTGCAGTTAACCACACGAGAGATTGTAGATATATCCAAGCCAGTTTTTTCTGCTATATTCTTAAGGACCATAGGCTTTAACTTCGTTTCATCCCCCTCCACAAAATACTCTTTTTGAAAATCAACAATTGCATTCATCGTATTTTCAAGCGTATTATGGCGCTGCCGGATAGCCTCGATAAACCACTTTGCAGAATCAAGTTTCTGTTTCACAAAAGTGGCAGCCTCTTTACCCTCTCTGCTTGAGGAATTCGCAGAGGTAACAAGAAGATCTGCATATCTTTTATTTACTCTCAATTCCGGAACAGAAAATCTGGGCAATGTCATAATAAGTTCCCCATCCTTATATTCTAAAAGGAAATCTGGAACTACCTGTTGTGCTTGTTCTGTGTATGAATCGTCTATTTGACCTCCGGGTCTTGGATTTAGATGAACTATCTCTTCAATGGCCCCCTTTAGTTGATCCTCAGTAATACCCATTCTGGATATAATCTTGGTATAGTGCTTTTTAGTAAATTCAGTAAAATAATCGTTGAGAATCTCCTTTGCCATCTTTTGTGTTGGAGTTGGCTTTTTTGTATCAATCTGGAGAAGAAGACACTCTCTTAAATCCCGGGCTCCAATACCTGCAGGTTCAAATTCCTGAATTTTCGCAAGAATTTGCTCCACCTCATTCTGATCTGTCACAATTCCCTGTCTGAATGCAATGTCATCTGCAAGCGACTCAGTATCCCTCCTAAGATAACCATCATCATCCAGAGAACCAATAATATATCTGGCAATAGCTTTGGAGTGCTCATCCATTTCACTGAATCCAAGCTGAGAGATAAGGCTTTGATGAAAACTCTCCCTTACAGAAAATACATTATACTCCTGTTTTAGATCTTTTCCCTGATTGTTTGTATAGAGCTTATATGAAGGAATTTGATCCTCTGTGCTATAGTCACTAAGAGAGAGATTGCCGGACTCATTCTCATCTCTATCCTCATCATCTACCCCCTCATCCAGCACCGGATTCTCTTCAAGCTCCTTTTTTATCCTTTGCTCTAGTTCCAGCGTAGGTAATTCCAGCAACTTTATGGTCTGTATCTGGAGCGGTGAAAGCTTCTGTTGTAACTTTTGCTGTAAACCTTGTTTTAACATATTTATAGGCCTGCGTTTATGCAAAGATATGATTTTTATTTAACTTCGCACTCAGAATAAACCCCGCTCCTATGAACGAAAAAGAGAACAAACTTAGGATAGATGTTGAGGGAGTAATTGGATCAAAAAACCCAAGGTTACTCAAGGTCATTCCCTCTTTTTTAATAAGCCTGGTCAAGAAACTTATCCATCAAAAAGAGATAAATCAGATTCTTGAACACCACGGACATCTCAAAGGAAAAGCATTTGCCAGCGCTGCTCTTGGCGAACTTGGCATTAAATACAATGTCCACGGCATTGAGAAAATCAAGAAAAAGGGCAGATATATCTTTGTCTCAAACCACCCGCTGGGAGGTCTTGACGGAATGATTCTTATTGAGGTTTTTGGAGAGATGTATGACAACGTAAAGTTTGTTGTAAACGATTTGCTGATGCATATTGAGCCCCTTAAGAGTGTTTTTGTACCGGTAAATAAATACGGACGCCAACATATTGATAACGCAAAACTAATTCTAGATGCCTATAGCTCAGAAGCTCAGATACTCTATTTCCCGGCAGGGCTCTGTTCCAGAATGACTAACGGAAAAATTCAAGACCTTAACTGGAAGAAAAGCTTTGTCACCCAAGCTATAAAACACGGAAGAGATATTGTTCCAATATTCTTTGGAGGCAGAAACTCCACATTTTTTTATAAGTTTGCCAATATCAGAAAATCACTTGGCATAAAATTTAATTACGAAACGATACTTCTGCCTCACGAAATGTTCAGACAAAGAAATGCTATCTTTGACATATTCATTGGAGACCCTATTTCTAACGAGACCCTACTAAATGAAGGGAATCCGGCATATTGGAGTGACAGGCTCAGAAGTGAAGTTTATAATCTAAACAGACAATAATATGGAACCGGTTATAAAACCCGTTGACAGAAAGCTTATAATTGAAGAGCTTACTGCCGATAAGTTTATTCGCAACACCAGAAAGGGTGAAAATAAAATATATGAGATAACCTATCACGACTCTCCCAACACTATGAGAGAACTTGGAAGATTGAGGGAGATATCGTTCCGGCTTGCAGGAGGAGGCACAGGCAAACCATTGGATATTGACGAATTTGATACAGACCCTAGATATCCCTACAAACAGCTTATCGTATGGGATCCAAAAGATGAAGAGATACTTGGTGGTTATAGGTATATTCATTGTACAGGCTTAAATCCAAAGCACCTTGCTACCAGTGAACTCTTTAATTTTTCAGAGGAGTTTGTAAAAGACTATATGCCATTTACAATTGAGCTTGGCAGATCATTCATTCAGCCAAATTACCAGAGCACAAATATAAGAAGAAAGGGGCTTTTTGCATTGGACAACCTATGGGACGGGCTGGGAGCTCTAATGTTGAGGCATCCAAACATTAAGTACTTCTTTGGCAAGGTAACAATGTACACTTCATATCATATGAATGCTCGAAACATTCTGTTAAACTTCCTTAACAAATACTTTCCTGATCAATCTAAACTGGTGACTCCAATTACTCCACTGGATTATGATAGTTTAAATCCATATTATAAGGAACTTTTTGAAGGTCTTAATTATAAAGATGCCTACAAACTGATGTCTAAAGAGGTAAGAGATCTTGGTGAACACATACCTCCTCTCATAAATTCCTATATGAATCTCTCTCCAAATATGAAGGTATTTGGAACCGCCATAAACGAACACTTTGGAGGGGTAGAAGAGACCGGAATACTTGTAAGTATTAAGGACGTTTACCCTGAGAAAATTGAGAGATATATAACTCCTCTAGTCGCTCTAGCTGAAAAATTCAGGACTAAATGGTGGCTGACCACAAAAGAGATAGCCGCAAGAGCAAGAAGGAAAAAGGATAACGCCAGATAGAATTTTATCTAATCTAAAGAGGAGGAAAATTGATATTCTCTCTAACAACAAAAGCAGAATTATACTCGGAGGAGATCTCTTTTAGTAGTTTCATTGCTTCAGATTTGGTTCTATAATCCCCAACAGTTACTTTGAAAAAGGGGCTCTCGTGGCTCCAATAGGCACGAATCAATGGATATTTACTAAGAAACCCATTCATCACCTCCTCAGACCTAGCCCTTGCATTCTGTTTATTGTCAAAAAATATTCTCACTCTGAATCCGGCAAGTTTTCTGCTAGAGGTTGATTCAATATGAGCATTTACAGCACTAGCCATACTTCTGCTTTGAGAGATTGTAACCCTGGCACCATTAGGACCGGGCTCAGAGATTAACCCAAGTATGCTTTTCATATAAAAGGCCGAATCCATTACCGGCGGAGTCTCAATTTTTAGAGAATCTGGATTAGATATAAGCAATTCCTGGGCCGATGCTATATAGGATCCCCCAATAAACATTATTAATAAAACCAGAAAGAATTTTCTCATTCTAAAATTTGTTAATTAATTTTTCAAGAGGCATATTCTTGAATTTAAAAGCTCTTTTTCTCCCCCTGTCATTTGATATCTCTCCTCTTGCATTAATTTCAAAATCTGACATTTTCCAGCTACTGATATTTAACCCCATAGAAAAGAGAGAGAGAGGATCAAGCAACTCCACATTAAAGCGAGCTTTACTAGCAGATGTTACACCACTCAAAATTTTCTCTGATTCAACAAGCCTGAACTGGGCGAAATTAACCCTATCCTTCATCAAAAAACCATCTCCAGAAGTTAAAGTAAGATCTCGGAGAGAACCGTTTTTAACAATATACTCTAATTGTACTTCTGCTCTTGATGTACTGTGAATTTTCACATCTGTGATTTTAACACTCAGAATCTCAACATCTCCATATCTATTACAACTCGTTAAAGATATGGTTATAAGCAGTATCAGCAGACCTATTTTTTTCATTTTTTTATCCAGATTTATGCAAAGGTATAAAAAAGCTATATTTGCACCCATTAAACAGAAGATAATGACAAACAAATATCATTCCGTAAAACCGATTAAAGGCATAGGGGAGAAGAGGCTTTTTATTGAGACATACGGCTGTCAGATGAACGTAAATGACAGCGAAGTGGTTCTTTCCATACTCCAACCGGCCGGGTATACTCTTTGCGACTCAATTAAAGATGCAGATCTGATACTTATCAATACCTGCTCCATAAGAGATAACGCAGAACAGAGAATATGGGGAAGGCTTGACCTTTTTAGACTTGAGAAAATTAAACGCAAAAATGTTAAGGTTGGAATACTTGGATGTATGGCTGAAAGGCTTAAGGATGAGCTCTTGAATCATCCGGCTGTTGATCTGGTAGCCGGGCCTGACTCCTACAGATCCCTGCCATTTCTATTGGAGAGCCTAGAAAGCGGGAGTAAGCAAATAAATACAATACTCTCACAAGAGGAGACCTATGCAGATATATCGCCTGTAAGAATGGACAAGAACGGAGTCTCTTCTTATATCTCAATTATGAGAGGCTGCAACAATATGTGTTCATACTGTGTTGTCCCATATGTAAGAGGAGGTGAAAGGAGCAGGAATCCGGAAAGTATTGTAAGAGAGGCCCGAGAGCTTTTTGCAAACGGATATAAAGAGGTGACACTGCTGGGACAGAATGTAGATTCTTACCACTGGGCTAATCCCGATAACCCAACTGAAATAACAACATTTGCAATGCTCCTGGAGATGATTGCACTTGTTAATCCCGCATTGAGGGTAAGATTTTCAACTTCCCACCCCAAGGATATGGGCAATGCAGTACTATATACAATGGCAATGTATCCTAATATATGTAACCACGTTCACCTCCCGGTACAGTCCGGTAGTGATACAATGCTGCTAAAAATGAACAGAAAATATACACGTGCACAATACTTGGAGAGAGTTGCCAAAATCAGGGAGATTATGCCGGACTGCTCAATATCAACCGATATTATCACAGGGTTTTCAGGAGAGAGCGATGATGATCACAGGGATACCTTATCAATAATGAAAGAGGTGGGGTACTACACAGCCTTTATGTTTCAATACTCAGAAAGACCCAATACGAAGGCGGCAAGAAGATACCCGGATGATGTCCCTGCAACAATAAAGAGTCAGCGCCTGAGTGAGATAATCAAACTTCAGGGAGAGCTCTCACTTGCAAGCAATAAAGCAGATCTTGGCAAGGAGTTTGAAGTGCTTGTTGAAGGTTATTCCAAAAAATCAAAGGCTGAGTTGACCGGAAGAACTCAACAAAATAAGACGGTAGTTTTTCCGTCAGGAGAACATAAATCCGGAGACTATGTAAGAGTAAAGATTGAGTCCTGCACCTCGGCGACATTAATTGGAAAAGAGATAACAAAATAAAAATATTAACAGATAAAGACTATGACAAAAATTCGCACTTTTTACATTGGAGATCTGAAGACAGAGGCAGAGCACCTGAAGTCAGGCAGCAAACTAATGACAGAAGCACCGGAAGATAACAATGGTAAGGGAGAGATGTTCTCACCAACAGATCTCTTTGCAACATCACTGGGTTCCTGTATGATGACTATTATGGGTATTGCAGCACAAGTTCACGGATTTTCAGTAGATGGAATGAGAATTGAAACAGAGAAGATAATGGCGTCAAATCCCCGTAGGGTTGCCGAACTTAAACTTGACATATATCTTCCTCAAAAATATACAGATAGAGAGATGCGATTCATAGAGAGTTCTGTGAAGACCTGTCCCGTTGCAAACAGCATACACCCGGACATAATCAAGACTATCACTTACCATCAGCCTGAAGAGTAACATAAAAGAGGGCCCGGTCAATGGCAGTTGACCGGGCCCCTCTCTTCAGCGACAACTTTCAATAATCAGAAGAAGAGATAGCGGCTGGTGCCTATTCCTGCACTGGCCGTTGTCTTTATAGTACCATCAGATCCTGCAACCTTTAAAAGGGAGTTTGAAGAGAAGCTTGTTTCAGCTGTAAAGATATTACCGGTAGCCGGACTAACCCC
>JAQVRQ010000086.1 GCA_028700975.1 Bacteroidales bacterium
CTATGAAGAAAACTTTAATTACACTTACTATTCTTCTTGCTATGCCATTTATGGCCAAGGCATTTGGATTTGGAGAGAATCAGCCTTCTCCTAAAATGAACTTTTACGGCATAGATTTTACTTTAGTAAAGACCTTTGGAGTTAAAGAGGACGCCGGAAAAACTGCTCTAGCTTTTGAAGCAATTAATAAACTTATTGTTACAGAGACAAAAAAGTATCAATATGGAAATTTCTTTAAAAAGTATATAAGACAGATAGCACAGACTACAGATTTGGGAAGAATTGAGTCTCTAGGATTTGATAATGTGAATATTGATGAAGCAATTTTTAAAGCAAGGGTAATGGACGAAGAGGGTATGCCCACTTATAATAAGGCTTATAAAATTGACGATGCAGACCTCGCCAGATTGATTAAGGGTTTTAACACTGGTAAAGATACAGGTTATGGTGTTTTGTATGTTGCGGAGCTTTTAAATAAAGAAGACTCTATGGGTAACTTTATTGCTGTCTTTTTTGATGTGAGAACAAAGAAGATAATTTTCGCAGACAGGGTTGCAGGAAAAGCTGGTGGGTTTGGAATGAGAAACTACTGGGCATCACCACTTGAAAAGATATTTAAGATGTAGATAATTAACATTTAGAATATAAAAATGGCCGAATAAATATTAGTTTATTCGGCCATTTTTTATTGCTTAAGAATCTTTATGGCTTATTCACTTTTGTATATTAATACATCATTTCTGTAGCCCGTTTTATCTGTGTACCAGTCCGGGAATTCTGCTCCACCTGATTCAGCCCACAGCTGAAACTTATAATACGCTAAGTTAACGGCACTTCTTTCAATAGGGTATTCAAATATTACAGGAAGCATTATGCCCCACATCATTCCATCTAAGAACTTAAATTTATCTGTTGGGTGTAGTTGTTTCCCTGCGAAAAGACTTTGATCCATCTTTGTTGTTGCGCTAAATGATGGAAGGTGAACCTCTCTGCCCCTTTCAGTTTGTCCGACCTCATTCACAACAATAAAGAAATTAATGTTGTCCATTGTGAGGCTTGACTGTTGAGGTGGATTTGAGAATTTTATTAAAATCTCTTTTTCAGGAGTAATCTCATAAGTGCCATTATTTACATTTAGGAATGAAAATCCCCTGTCTATAGCATCGTCAACTTTATTGAATAGAGGTATTACAGCTAGAGATACTCCCGGTTCTGTTCCGTTGGTTGACACTGAGAAAGGTGCTGTTCCGGAAATCTCCTGCCCCTCAACAGAGGCTATATTAGTCGCGTTAATTTCATCTAATTGGAATGCAGCGGAAATTGTCAATCTGCTCCCAGCCGCTCTTACATTGTATTTAAAAGCGACCTTGGAAACCATATTAGTTGAGTTTGTATAGGTGATTCTCCTAAATGCCATAACCAAGTCATTCATATCATAGTCACCCTTCCAAGGGTATAGATCCTCAAAGGCATATGATGCCCATCCTGTCTCTGAAGGGAAGTAAGATACAAATGCTACAGTTGGGTCATTGTCATCAAAATCTTCGCTCTCCTGAACACCATCACCATCATTATCAACAATTACCGGAGGTGGAGCCTCGATTTGTCCTGCTCCATCGTTGCAGGATGTCGCCAATATATTTTTTGTTTGTGTCTTGCTTAGAATTGAAAGACCATCTGTAAAGAGATTTTCATAATTCGCTCTTCCATTTGTTCCTGAACCATCAACAAGATTTGAATAAACCATCTCAATTCTGCCACTTATCTGTGAGCCAGCATAAGCAAATGATGGCAAACTTCCGGTTACTTTAAATACCGAGTAGTCTGTTGAAGAGGAGTTGAGAGTCATACCCCAAATATTTGTGAAGTTATTAGTAAGGAACATACTTCCTCCAAACATATTTATTGTTGTAAGGTTGATTTTAAAAGTTTGACTCTCCCAAAGGGAGCCGCCATATAGATTAATTACTCCCCCCTGAAGATTTGTTAGAGCGGTTGTGATGTTGCAGAAGTTATTAATTGTTGCACCGCTGCTTGTCGTTAAACTTGTAGTGGCAACAACTTCGTGATGGTTTGTCAAAACAGTTCCATTTGACTGAGTGTACACCTCTGCTGTAATTTTACCATTTGTGTCGTTAATCACGCTAGCACTGCTTGTAATTGAGAAGTTCTTTACATTTACATCTCCGCTATTGAACATCTGAGACTGATTTGTAACTAAAATTCCCTTTTTTGATCTAGGAATACTCACACTTCCCTCATTGTAAAATTTTGATGCATTATTAACATCAATATTATCATTAGCTGTAATTGATCCTTTATTAACAGCTTCACTCTGATAGATGTTTATAATTTTGGAAGAGTAAAGGGTACCCCCTTCTGAGACATATATTGCAGGTGGTGTGCCAGCGTCAACTACACCTATGGCAACTCCGCCTACACTTATCGATCCTCCAGGAAGAACCACAACTGATACTTTGTTTAAATCCATCCTTGTACTAATAGTATAATTCCCCTTCACATAGAGAATTGCGTGCCCTACGGAGTTCCCCAAGTTAATTAATGACGTCCTGTTTGTGCCTTCAGTAATTAGATATGATTTGTATGTGTTACCATATGCCGAACTCTCACCCGGAGCAAATCCTGTAACATTTACAGAGTTGTTATTAGTGATTTCAACATCATAACTTGAAGGTATTGGAATTGATGGAGAGGTGAAAGATGCTTGTGAACTTGCTATATTTGTACTTTTCACAGATGCAGAGGTTGAGATATTGAGGTTAGCTCCTGTAATCTCTACCGCTTTTACAGTGCGATTGCCATTTGGTAGTATCTCCTGAACATAAAGTGAATCCAGTGCGGTAGGAATTGATAGCTTAAGATTGAATGGAGAGCCGGGCTTTGCAGCACCACTGGCCATCAAAGATCCATCCTTAAGAAATGAGGAGGAGTAAATTTTTATTACCCTGATATAGGAATCAGATATTCCACTTATACTTCCAACCTGTACATTAAGATTGACCTCCTGTACTGTCCTCCAGTTAAAATCACTTGGAATTTGATTGGTTGGGTTAATAGGGTTTGGAGCAGGTAATTTAACGCATCCCGTTAGAAATACTAATGAGATGCCAATTATTATAAAGATGTATTTTTTCATTTAGGTGTTATTAACATTTGTTCAACATACAAATATAGTACCATTTTTAATAAAACAGGCTAAAATCAAAAAAGTTTGATCTTTTTTCAATTAATTATATCCCAGAGAATCAACGATGTGTAAAATAATTTTACAGTGTGTAAAATATTATTTGACAATAAGGATTTGTTTTTATCGATTTTATTTACGTTATATGCTCCACCAGCTCTTGATAATCTCCTCTCCTCCTTGTGTAATAACAGATTCAGGATGGAATTGCATCCCATAAATTCTTAATGAAGTATGATATATAGTCATAACGATTCCAGCCTCATTTCTGCTACCAACTTTCAGATTGTTACAAATAGTTGCTTCATTAATGGCCCAGGAGTGATATAACCCTATTTCATACGGCTTATTAATGCTATTAGATTCTGATAATTTTCCTAAAACAGGATCATTTGAATCAATAATTAGTTTACTTTTATGTCCGTGAAGGGGGTGGGAGAGGTTAATTAGTTTTGCACCAAAATACTCTCCAATGGCTTGATGTCCCAGACAAATTCCCAGAATGGAGTGGCTCTCCTTATAAAGATCTATTACTTTCATTATCTCTCCAGATTCTGATGGTATCCCAGGACCAGGAGAGATAACAATGTGGGTATATTTATTTAATGAAGAGAAGTCAACAGTGTCATTCTTCATAATCTCTACCTCAACATCGGTTGTTCTTTTCAGAAGATGGTAAACATTGTAGGTATAGGAGTCGTAATTATCTATGAGTAATATTCTCTTCATTATGCAAAAGTATATATTTTACTAAATTTGCCCTGATTTGAATAATATCTTTTATAACATAGCAGAGGTTTCAGAGATGATGGATAGAGATGCTTCATCAGGGATGCCGTTTCTATTTGCGCTAGACTATGAGATGAAAGAGGGGTTGTTTATTTCTGAACCTCATACACAGGAGCACGTGCTATATAAGTTTGAAAATGGCTCAAACTGTGTTAGAGAGATGATTCTGTCTCATTCTGCTGATTTTATGAGCCTGATTTCTTCCGATAATATTGAAAAATATCAAAAAAAGTTTGAAGTATTAATTAAGGGGCTAAAGCGTGGAGACTCATACCTTGCAAATCTTACCTGCAAAAGCGAAGTAGAAACTCAGGTTGATGCAAGAACAATTTTTCTCTCTACTCATTCACCTTTTGCGCTATATGTTCCCGATAGGTTTTTGTCATTTACTCCTGAGAGATTTGTAAGAATTGAGGATGGGATAATCTCTTCTTGTCCAATGAAAGGTACTATAGATGCATCAATTCCCAATGCTAAAGAGAGAATACTCTCTGATTACAAAGAGAGTTGTGAGCACGCTACAATTACAGATCTGATAAGAAACGATCTTGGTATAGTTTCAGACGAGGTATGGGTTGATAGTTACAGATTTATTGACAAAATAAGTACAGACAGGGGAGAGATATTGCAGGTAAGTTCAGATATTAGGGGACGTTTGAAAAGTGAATATAAAAACTCTCTCGGTAGGTTGATGCTATCACTTCTACCTGCAGGCTCAATTTCAGGGGCTCCTAAGCTCTCAACTATTAATTTGATTGCTCAGGCAGAAGAGATTCCCAGAGGCTTTTATACAGGGGTTGCTGGTCTCTATGATGGTAAGGTGCTGGACTCTTGTGTGCTTATAAGATTTTTGGAGTTTGCTTCGGATGGTAAGGTCTATTATAGAAGCGGAGGTGGAATAACAATAAATAGTAAAGTTGAGGAGGAGTATGAGGAGATGCTAAAAAAGATATATCTTCCTCTTAATAAATGATGAAATTTATTGAAACCATAAAGATAGTTGATGGTGTAGTTGAAAATTTTGAGTACCACAAGAGAAGGTTCAGCATAACATTCAGCTATCATTTTAATAGCAGAGATATACCGGACTTTACATCATATGTAGAGAATATATTGATGATTGAACGAGAAAGAATCTCTAAAGGGATATTCAAACTAAGAATTGTTTACTCAGGAGAGGTACTTTTGTACAGTGTTGATTTATACAGCCCCAGAGTAATTAAAACTCTTAAGCTGGTAGAAGATAATGGTATTGACTACTCTTTTAAATATGAAAACAGATCTCAGATTGAGAGACTTTTAAAATTAAAAGGTGATTGTGATGATATTATCATTGTCAAAAATGGGGAGTTGACAGATACCTCATTTTGCAATATTGTCTTTGAAAGAGATGGCTCCTTTTTTACCCCATCTAC
>JAQVRQ010000087.1 GCA_028700975.1 Bacteroidales bacterium
GAGTTTGAGTATACATAAGCGAGTTCTGCATTAAGTCTTCTACCCAAAAGACTCCATTGTGTGCCCACCTCAAATGAACGTACAAATTCAGGCCTGATGTTGGGATTTGGATTTTTTGATGATGGAACGAATCCGGTAAGATCTCCGTATGGGAAACCTCCGGTCTGTGAGTAGGTAAGGTTGAGTGAATATGGTGATAGGTTTACGTTTCCTGTCTTGTTGTAGGAGGCGTATAGTTTTAGGAAGTCTGTGACTGTATTTTGCCTGATAGCAGGAAAGGCGTCGGTAAGGATAAATGATGCGCTTGCACCCGGGTAGAAGTAGCTGCTGTTGTCCGGATGGAGCAGTGAGGTATTGTCTCTTCTGCCTGTTAGGGTGAGGAAGAGGTAGTCCGAATAACCGGCAGTCACCTCGGCATAGATGGAGTATTGGCGCTCAGTTAGGATGGCCGACCCGCCTGTTAGGTTTCCGGACCGGCTCCCCTGGTTGAACAAATCCGGGAAAAGGAGGTTTGAAGCGGCAATATTTGTTGTTTTTGTGAGCTCCTCTCTGAAGTTGTGCCCTACGATGGCGTTGAGTTTGAATTTTCCGAACTCTCTCTCTGCCGAGAGGATAAAGTCTCCGTTGAGTCTGCGAAAGTTCGAGGTGCCATCCTTTACATTTCCCTGCTGGCTCGCCCCTGCCCTTTCAGATTCAAACTTCTCAACTCTATTTCTTGTCTCCACTGAATTACTGTATAGTCCGAGTCTGTACATCGCTTTCAGCCAGGTAGTAATGGGGTATTCCGCCTCTACCTTTCCGTTAACTACCTGCTGAAGTGTTTCGTTCCGGTAGGAGTCGATTAAGAAATATGGGTTTTTAACAGTTGTAGTAAAAAAGTTATTTGGATTTCCTAGAGAGTTAGGATCTCTCCAGTTAACCATCTCTTCAATGGGGAAGTTTGCCGGCATCTTGTACATTGATACCCACGGCCCGTCTGGGGTTGTATTTGTATTTGTAAGTGTGTAGCTGATTGCTGAACTTACATTCAGTTTGCCGAATCTCTGCTGAGTATTTAGCCTTGCTCCGTTTCTGGAACTTCTGTCTTTAGGTATAATACCTTTAATTGTAACATTTTGCAGAGAGAGATAGTATCGGTCATCTCCTCTCTCTTTTGAGAATGAGAGGTCGTTCTGAATATTCATTCCGGTTGTAAAGAGTTCTCTTCTTACATCCCTCTTTCTTGGTGAGTAGTCAGACGCTCCATCAAATGCAGGCCCCCAGGACTGATACTCTGAAGGGCTGTAGACCCCGTCAATCCCCTGACCAAACTCTTTCTGGGCTGTTGGTAGAAGATATACCTCTGAAAGAGATGTTGATTGTCTGAAACTTACCCTTCCTTCGCTCCCCTCTCCGCTCTTGGTAACGATTATCAGTGCTCCGTTTACCCCTTCGGAACCATATAGTGCGGCTGCGTTTGCACCTTTTAAAATCGTGATGCTTTCAATGTCTGAGGGATTAAGTCTGCTGATATCTGGAACGGGAACTCCGTCAATGACATAGAGGGGCGCGTTGTTTCCTGTGATAGATCTTGAGCCCCTCATTGTTATCTGAAAGTTCGGGTCCACTTTACTATCATACATATTTACCCTGAGGCCGGCCACCTTTCCGGTGATAGCAGTGAGCGGGTTAAGAGGCGAACCCTGCTCCAACTCCTCCTGCCGGATTACCTCGGTTGAACTCCCTAGCTCTTTTGGAGCTCTTTTAATACCAAGCGCAGTTGATATCACAACTAGCTCGTTCATCAGTATGGTGGCCGGCCTTATCTTAACATTAAGATTGTGATTATCCGCAGCCATTACCACCGGATTGTAGCCTAGCGATGATACAAATATGGTATCACCTATTGTTCCCGGGATTACAAACCTCCCATTATCATCTGTGAGAGTGTGCCTGTTTGTACCCTTTATATTTACCGTAACAAATGAGACCGGTTTTCCATCCTCCTCAGAGATTACAACACCGGTGAGTGAAAGATCCGCCTGTCCGAATGCTGCTCCAGATATTAGCAACCCTGCAGATAGCGTCACATTAAAAAATATTTTAGAAAATAACCTGTGTATTGTTTTGTTTTTAAACATTGGTTTTGAAATTGTGGTTTTAAAACAGTGCAAAGGTCCGCACTCAAATAAAAAAGCACAATCCCCACTATTAGGGATTGTGCCATCTTCAGTAACTACTTTTAGGGATTCAAATACTATTTGCCGTCGTAATAAATATCTTATAAAGTAATTATTTTATAAAGAAAATATTTTAAATTGCAATAATTATAAATTGTTTACAATGAGGCTAAATGGTAAAAAATCTGAGCGTAATAAAGAGTTGCGTGAAGAGGTTATTAAGATTAAAAAGTCTTTTTATGGGTCAAACTCGCTGGGAGGCCCCAAGTGGAACCACCTATGCAACGGAAAAATGGAAGGAGGGTGCATAATATTTGGAGGATGGCTAAAAGTTATTCCGTCATCAGGAGCAAAATATGCATACTGTGCATTTGGAGGAATTGGAGTTGCCGGATGGAATCACAATTGCAGCATAATATCAACATTTGAGCGAATTGAGGATCTCTACTCAAATGTTGATAGTTGTATGATTTGCAGCGGCAGCAGCCTGCCGGATGACACCTATATTGGCGCTGCGACAGACTGCATTTTATTTGACAAAAGTGCAAATATTGTTGCCGTTGCAAGTACTGACGCAGGTATCGCCGCTCTTGTAGGAGGTAGCGTTACCTGGAAGAACAAATAAAGAAAACATATCCATAATACTCTTTGTATTTTGAATATAGTTCCGCCTCCCTACGCTCATTAGCAACAAGCTCTTGCGCACTCTTGTTATTTGGATATTTCTCAAGAAATTTGACCTGAGCAGCTTTTTGGTGAACATAGAAATTATCGGTCCAGCAGCTCTCCGGCAGAATGAAGGAGGCGACAGGCACGTAGCCTGCATCCTGGATTTGAGCTATTTTTTCCGGGATGGTGTCAATTTCCGGATAGGCCTCCATCCAAAAATCGTTTATCTCGACCGGCCTCTGAGGCGTAAACCAACAGGCCTCGGTAACAGCCAGATAGCCTCCGCATTTTAAAAACTGCTTCCAATAGCTTAGCCCCTTTTTAAAGCCTATGTTGTAGATAGCCCCCTCGGACCAAATTAAATCCAGCTCCCCCTCTGCAAAGGGGAGATCGTCCATTGAACCTACAACTCCTTTCACCCTATCCTGTAGGGAGTACATTTTTGCATTTTCGTTGAAGAGGTCTATAAACTTGGGAAAGAGGTCAATTCCGGTAATTGTTCCTGGAGCATTTTGAGCCAGGACCATTGTCTGGCCTCCGGTTCCACAACCGAGGTCTGCAATCTTAGAATTATCATTGAGGTTGTCAACAAATGATAGAGCCTTGATAGTGGCCTCTTTACTTCCGGGGCCTTGCCTTTCAATTGCTGAGAAATATTCGCAAATTAGTGTAAAATCAAATTCTATAATTGATTTGTTTTCGTTACTCATAGTGTAAAATGTTTTGAAAATTTAAAATAGAAAAAACTCTCAGGCAAATAATTGCCTGAAAAAATAAATAAAAAACCCTGCTACCTTGGGAGATATACCCCAAGTTAACAGCAATTTACACCAAATCCGAAATAGAATTAAACATCCAATAGTTTTAGATGGCGCAAATTTAAAAAAAATATTAATACTAATAATTAATTTAGCAATTCAGGAAAAGCCTGGGAGAGGGCATACACATACATTTGCATTATGATTACAAAACAATCAACAAGGGAGGAGTACCTAAAAAGGCTGAACATTGTTATTGAGTACATCAATCACAATCTAGGCGAGGCTATTGATTTGAAAACTCTCTCTGAAATTTCAAATTTTTCCGAGTACCATTTCCACCGCATTTTTAAAGCATTTATCCGAGAGCCGCTAGGATGTTACATAACCCGATTGCGTCTTGAGGCAGCTGCTCATCAATTGCGTTACTCGGAATCGCCCATTGAGACGATTGCATACAATGTAGGCTATGAGGTGCCCTCATCCCTCTCCAAATCTTTTAAACAACTGTACGGTATCTCTCCCAAAGAGTACAGAGCAGACAAAAACTATTTCATAATGAGAAAAGAAGAGCTTAATCCTGAATTTAAACTGAAGTCTCCCAAAATTGTGGAACTTGAAAGCAAAAAAGCAATCTATATCCGTCTTTTTGGCGCATATAGCGACCTGGATTTCCCGGGAACATTCACAAAACTATGGGCTTATGTAAAAGAGAAGAAATTATTTTCTGCCGGTATAGAGAATATCGGTATTTACCACAACGACCCTAAAGTAACCGAAAACGAGAAACTCAGGTCAGACGTGTGCCTTGTCATTCGTAAACCAGTTGAGCCTAAAGGTGAAATTGGAGTAAAGGAGATCCCCGGCGGAAAATATGCAATCTTCTCATACCAGGGTCCATACAGCAATCTGGGGTTAGTTTACGATACCATTTTCTCAAAATGGCTCCCTGACAGCGGTCAACAACTAAGAAACTTGCCAATTTTCGAAAAGTATGTAAGCAATCCCTCCAGAACAGAGCCAGCAAAACTTAAGACCGAAATTTATCTTCCGCTGCTTTAGGGCTTAATTCCTGCAGCCGCCCCCATCCAGAGTCAACCGCAGTCCCTCCGGAACTTTTCCTCCTCGCTCTCTTCGTTCACTGCGGCGGAGGTTCCTGTATCAAAGTCCTGTCATTCACACCATCCACAGTCAACCGCAGTCCCTCCGGAACTTTTCCTCCTCGCTCTCTTCGTTCACTGCGGCGGAGGTTCCTTCGTGGCTCGGTTGACTGTGGATGGGGGTAATTCATGATTTTTCACACAGAGTTCACGTACTGCGGGAGGCGGACTTTACCCGAACGGCTGTAACAAGCTTATTAATTGATAATTGACACTTTACCCAAGGGGTCACCCCTCGGATAAAGTGTCAATTCACACACTGTTTGAAAGTTACAGCCGTCCGGGTTCCGCTTGCAAGCTAGCTTGCGCGGAGGGATTACGCCGCTAAGGCGGCGTGTTCCCGGAGGGATTACCTCGCTATCGCTCGGTGATCCCTTTGGTGGGGAGCCTAAAAACAGAGAAACAGCTTGCCGCGTGGCAAACTGCTTTTTTCATTTCCCTTTCCGCTTGCAAGCAAGCTTGCGCGGAGGGAAATGAAAAAAACCCGGCTGCTTTCGCTGCCGGGTTTCTCTGTTTTTGGCGGAGAGGGAGGGATTCGAACCCCCGGAACCTCTCAGTTCAACGGTTTTCAAGACCGCCGCAATCGACCACTCTGCCACCTCTCCGTTTGTTTAGGGTTGCAAAGATATGTATTTTTTCC
>JAQVRQ010000088.1 GCA_028700975.1 Bacteroidales bacterium
TAATCCTATAAAACACATCGATTTTATTGGAAGATCAATTAAATTCTTAATATCCTATCTGAAGAATAATTCAGATGAGTCTCAAGTAATTTCAAAGTTAGGACGTCTATGTTTTCCAGATATGTATGCCGAGATTGAAAATGCGGATTTTATTATTGTAATGATCGATAAATATAATCCAAAGCATCAATATTATTTGAATATAGTTACCTCAGGAATTTTTCAAATTATCATCGGGTTTCATAAACCGTGCATCATCCAAAAAGATGTTGCAGGTGTTTATAGGTTTACTGAAAAAAATTGCATTATATATGAAAAGAATAATCTAAGTCCAGCACTCACTCGTGCAATACAGATGACAGACATAGAATATCAACATATGACGTATAATCTAGATAATCTTGAAAAACAAATCTACAATAAATCCCTTGAAAATTTGATGTTGGAAATCTCAAAATTACAAACAGACATGCCACTATTTAATAATGGAGTGAATGAGAAATAACCCGTATGAAATGTTGTGGTGATTATTAAGATGGACAATTTTGCTTTTTTACTTGTAACATACAGAAATGATTTTCTTTAGGCCAAGCGTTTGGTTGAAACCTATTGTAATTATAACATTGATAATCTTCCTCTCTATATAATATTGCCAAGTGCAGATGAAGAAGAGTTTGATACATTACTTAACATACGTGATACGAAAATATCTATTTTGGCTCAGGAAGCGATCTGCCCATATCTAGTTACTGAATCGATAGGAGATATTCAACCAGGATATATAAATCAGGAAATTCTTAAATTATCATTTTGGGAAACCAAGTTGTGTAATAATTATTTTTGTCTTGACTCTGATGGTATGTTTATTCGAGAGTTTTATGTTTCAGATATCATGTATGATGCAGAAATACCATATACTGTTTTATTTGAAGATAATGATTTAATGGCTGATCCTTTGTATTATAATATATTTTGGAAGCAAAGGGAGGGGAGTTTACGAAAAATTCAGCAAACACTTGGCACGTCAGATAAACGGCTACTTACATGTCATGGTTTTCAGGTATTCTCTTCAAAAGTGCTAGAACATTTAAAATGTAACTTTATGAAAAAACATAATTATTCATACAAAGACTTGTTGGCAATTGCTCCTTATGAGTTTTCATGGTACAACTTCTATCTTCAAAAAGAAAAAGTCATCCCAATTCACTTTTGCGATCAAATATTTAAATGATTTCATATGAGTCACCAACATTTGTTGACTTGGATTCAGGGGGTTACACTTGATGATCTGGCAAGAAGTTATGTGGGTATCATAATTCAGTCTAATTTTTCTCGAAAAAAAGATTAATCTCTTATGATGACGTGGGGGATTATATATCAATTCTTCCTCCAGGGAGAATGCTTGTTTTGGTTAAATTTTCATGTCTCTCATATTTTAGATATTTTAGAAAAGGAGTGAGATTTCTCATTAAGAAAATAATGAAGAGGTGATTTAGATAAATAGTATCATAATCCATGGATTTAGCTTAAGATCGTAAGGAATAATTATTATGGGAAGTGTTGATAATTATTAAATAGAATGCAGAATAGGATTCATATGATTATAAAAATAGATGCTATTTCAAATAGTTAAGATTGTGTTAAGCTGTAGGTTAAATTATGGAAAATATTATTTATTTGAGTGATGAGTA
This sequence comes from Bacteroidales bacterium, assembly GCA_028700975.1. GTDB lineage: Bacteria > Bacteroidota > Bacteroidia > Bacteroidales > UBA932 > Bact-08. Next base: position 1,692 of record JAQVRQ010000088.1, read on the forward strand.
TGAAAAACTCTGGAAAAAAATTCTTAAAGGGGAGAATTTTGCATTTCTTCGTCATGGCGATGGAGAACGGGCAATCATGGAGGGGCGTTCTGTTATTGCACAAGAGGGGTGGAAAGCGCCAAATCATGTTACCAAACTTGGTTATGATTGCTTAGATGCACTGAGGCTTGATGATGAACGGGTATGGTATGGAATTTCCTGTCCTTGTTGTGATCCTGCAGCATACTATTGGTATGTTTCAAGAATTCCAAGTAAAAATATTACTTTTGCCAACATATGGGTAAACAGTAATTACAATCTCTTCATTAAATCATTCAATGAACTTAAAAGAGATGCAATAGTTATAGCCAATTATCGTGCAGTAAATAAACAAATAGGAAATTTGCATGTACTGCAATATTATTCAGTTGGCGATGATTGTATTTCTTTTTGGGAAACCGAATCGGAGAACTTACTCAATAGTATTAAAGATGACTATGGAAAGAGGAATAACTTGCTGTATATTGTTTCAGCAGGGCCAATGTCAGGTCCAATTATCGCAGAACTATTCAAAAATAATCCAAATAATTGTTACGTTGATTTTGGGAGTTCACTTGATACATACATCCATAATAAAGTTACCCGCCCATACATGAATAAAAACAGTCGGTATGCCAAAAAACAATGTTGGATGTATGATCCGAAAACAACAAACTTTGACGTTACTGTTGTTTGTAATTTATATAAAAGACCGGATAATTTATTAAAACAATTAGAAGCAATCAGCAATCAAACATTAATGCCCAAAGAAATCCTGCTTTATCAGGATGGCATTTCCGATGATTATAAAATAGAACTTCTTTCGTCTCTCAAAGATAGATTTGACAAAATAAAGATTGTTACTGAAAATACTGGCGTGTGGAAACGATTCGAATATGCAAAAAATTCTGCCTCCAGCTCCCTAATCTGTATTTTCGATGACGATACGATTCCAGGTAAAAGGTGGCTTGAAAATTGTTATTCATGTATGCAGGAAAGAGAGGGAATATACGGAACTGTTGGAATAGTAATGTATAATCCGAAGAGATATCCCTATCATGGATTTATACGTGTTGGTTGGCCGGGTCCCAATGCCAAAGTAACCGAAGTTGACTTTGTTGGTCATTCATGGTTTATGAAAAAAGAGTGCCTTGATTATATGTTTGACGGGACTGAAGCATATCAATTATTTAAATATGTTGCAGAGGATATGTGTATTTCGGTTCAATGCCAAAAGAAAGGAATTAAAACATTTGTTCCCCCTCATCCTTACACTAATCATGATTTGTGGGGATCTCTCCCGTCATATGCTCGTGTTCTGGGGAATTCGTCCCAGGCTGTTTCCTTAAACAATGCAAATTATATTAAAATGAATGCTGCGGTATCTTGTTATCTGCGTGATGGTTGGCATCCTCTCATTTCTACGCATTCTCTATATCCTGTATCGATCATATTCAACCTTATCGGAGAACAGATTTTTGGGCGAACGATTTCTCTCGTTTCATGGATCAAACGAAAAATAAAGCATATGCTTCCTAAAAAATCATGTATATAAACTGGAATATGTAATCAATTTGGAGGGTAAATAATGAAAATTATGTGTATATTTGGGACACGCCCTGAAGCAATAAAGATGTGTCCGTTAATAAAAGAGCTTCAAAGACATTCGGAGATTGAAACTCGCGTTTGTCTAACTGGTCAGCATCGTGAGATGCTGCAATCAGTTATGGACATATTTGATGTGCATTCTGACTATAATCTGGATATTATGCGTCGTAATAATCAGACATTATCTACTATTACTATCGATATTTTGGAAAAAATTGAGGATATATTGATTCAAGACAAACCTGATATCGTTTTAGTTCACGGAGATACAACTACATCATTTGTATCTGCTTTAGCTGCTTTTTATCAGAAAATACCTGTGGGTCACATCGAGGCCGGTCTGAGGACCCATAATAAGTATTCTCCATATCCCGAAGAGATGAACCGCTGTTTGACGGGTAAAATTGCTGATCTCCATTTCGCTCCAACGATTGGAAATAAAATGAATCTCCTGCGAGAAAATATTACTAAAAATGTATTTGTGACAGGAAATACGGTTATTGACGCATTTAAATATACTTTCAAGAATGATTATGTCTTTAATTGTGATGAGTTGAATATCGTTGATTATGAAAAATTTAAGGTAATTTTAGTAACAGCCCATCGCCGTGAGAATTTTGGGCAGCCCTTAATTAATATTTGTAATGCGATTATGAGAATTGTGTTGTCTTTCGAAAACGTGTTGATTATTTATCCAGTCCATCCAAACCCTGTTGTAAGGGAAACCGTATTCTCGCATTTGTCCCATATTGAGAGAGTTTTTCTGATTGATCCTCTTGACGTATCTGATATGCATAATCTCATGGCCCGTAGTTATCTTGTATTAACAGATTCCGGGGGTTTGCAAGAAGAAGCACCTGCTTGCGGGACGCCGGTCTTAGTTATGAGAACTGAAACGGAAAGACCGGAAGCGGTTGAGGCAGGGACGGCTAAAGTGGTTGGCATAGATGAGGATGCTATATTTGAAAATGTAGGGCTATTATTAATGAATAATAGTGAATATGATAAAATGGCAAAGGCTATCAATCCATATGGTGATGGAAATGCAAGTATGAGAATCGTTCAGATCCTTCTTGACTGGTTTGCAAATCAATTCTCAGTTACAGATGATAAAATCTAATATCGAGATGACTCTACCTAAGCAGAATTTGGTGGTATTAAACACAGACTCCTTTTTTTTATTCAAGTCATCTTTTTGAGGGGTTGAGGGAAAAATCTAGATAAACTGTAATGCGATAAATTAAGGGGTGAGTTGAACAAAAATTGTGAGCATTCTAATTTTTTGGAAAATAACGCCACGTAAATTTTGTCAAAAAAACTTTGCGCAACGTGTTGACATATTACTTTGATAGATTAGGCATAGGAAATCACTCTTCTCATAAAATAGGCTCATCGTTTTGGTGATTACTTATTGTGTCAAGAATATATTCACTTATTATTTGTATTTCATCTGGAACAATATTAAGTTCCCATCGTTTATCACTATATCCCATTCCTCTTTTAAGGAGAGCTTTAAGTCTTTCAGGGACATAATCCCAGACTAGATAACAACCCCTCCATTTCATAAGAATTCTATCTAATGACAATGCAGCAGAAATGCTCTTTGGCGTGTTTAATTTATAAAATAAGGTATTTAACTCATCTTGCGATAAGTGATATCCATGCTCATAAAAAACAATCTTTAATGTTTCCAGAAAGTTCTTTTGAAAATCATTATAGACCCCACTACTATAGTAGTCTCTCAAATTTGGGTATCTCATGGTGGAACTTTCATCTCGATTTATATTCCCATTTACATGTAATAATGTCAAGTCACGGAGTAACGAGACCTTTGTGGAATCAAATATGGCTTTCCCATAGATGTATCCAGCAATGTCCAGGAATATTTCTCCAAATCGTAGGTCGAGATTTTGTACGTGGTTATATATGTATTTGTGTGTGTTTTGACGATAAAGACTAAATACTGAAGAATCAATTCCCAATTCACATCTATGTAAGTATCTTT
>JAQVRQ010000089.1 GCA_028700975.1 Bacteroidales bacterium
TCAATTTTTGATAGCTCATCATTGAGGTCTGCGTAATTTGCATTAATGATGGGGTATTTAGAGAGTTTGAAAAGCACTTTTGTTATTATAGCTCTTCCTTTAAGCTCTCTTTTGAATATTGAATCCCTGTACCCAAAATCACAATCAGCTGCCTCCAATTCGCAAATTTGAAGAGTTTCAATATCCAAATAAGTGACAGAGACAATACTATCTGCCGCTTCTGCTCCATATGCTCCAATATTCTGAACAGGCGAAGCCCCTACACAACCCGGGATCAATGAGAGATTCTCAATCCCTCCCCAACCTCTATCAACAGTATAGCTTACAAAGTAATCCCAATCAACCCCGGCACCAACCCTAAGATAAACAAATTGATCATCATTCTTCTCAATTGTAATATCATTCATTGCAGGATGTATCACAATACCGTTAAAATCTCCTTTAAAAAGAATATTTGAACCAGACCCTGTGACTAGTCTATTCATATTTCTAAACTCCTCAACAGATAGTAGATCAAGTAGTTCACCCTCAGTTGAAGGGGCTGAATACCAATCTGTAACAGCATCAAGATGCAAAGTGTTATCATTTTTCAAGTTTCTCTTCCACTCTACTTTGCACTGCAACTCCTTAACTTTTTTCATTATAAGCTCCTTGCCAATCAATGTCTTCTCCATCTCAGGAACTCTCTCCTGTATCATATTATGTGTATAAGCAAAGCGAAATATGTATCTCATTATGACAATCAAAAGAAGAAGTGAGAGCAGAGATAATTCTGCAGTGAGAGTCTCTTTAATTCGTCTCTCTGCAGATAAAAGTTCAGAATCGGCATCAATGATATTTTTAATCTCATCCGAATTGTTTGAGAGGCTTACAAATTCACTTTGTGACCATTTTGCCCCCACTACACCATCAGAGAGATAAATAACCCCACCATTTGATCGGTTCATTGCAATCAGGGTTTTAAAATCTGTAAAATAGAGATCACAATCCATACCCATTACCCTCTTAAGACTATCTGCAACATATGGTGATGCTCCGCAAAGAATAATATGAGGTACAGGATGTTCTGAAATTTTATTATGGATAATTGAGAGAGAGGATAGATCTTTATCAGACAATCTTTCCAGATATGGGACAATAGTTACAAACAATTTGCCGAGCGATAAGAGAGAGTCTGTAACGTATCGGCCTGCAGAGTCTGAGACAGCAAAGTCAGTAAAGGAGGAGAATCTGTCAAACGAAACAGGAAGTGTTCTGGAGTCTATAAAATTCCAGGTGGAGTCCGGAAGGTTATCAAGTGAAAAGCTCTTCTCTTTGCCATCCTTTTCATATATTAGTTCTGTTACAAATGTGGGTTGTTGAGGATTCCTGACAATTGCGAGCTCCTCATTAATATCAGTTCCGGTGTGAAAAGGGGTAAAATCAAGAAGAGGAAGATTTTTGAGGGCATAAATACCAATACCACTTAATAAAACTGCATACAGAGCCATAGTACCCCACTCCCAAAGTGCCGGAGCAACAGGGATAAATTTATCTCTCTGAAAATAGATTATAAGCGCAGCTAAAAGAAGAAAAATATTCTTATAAAATGTCTCCCAATTGGTTAATCTTATGGCCTCTCCAAAGCATCCGCAATCACTGATAGGATTGAAAATAGCCAAATAGAGCGTAAGCAGAGTAAAAAAAGATACGAATATTAATAAAGCTTTAGAGGCCACTTTCATTCTAAGACCAAGAAGAATAGATATACCTATTAATGTTTCTGAAATTGAAAGGACAACTCCAAACCAGAGGGAGAGAGAAGGCATATCAGTAAGAGCGATAAGCTTAAAATACTCGCTCATAACCAATCCGTTGCCAACAGGGTCTGCCAGTTTCATAAATCCCGCAAGCAGAAAGACTAATCCGGCTAAAACTCTTGAAACTGCCCTTAAAAACTTCATAACGATAATTTTTCTTTTATTCTGCTAAAAATCATATCAGGTGATAGCATTGAACCATCTGAAGATGAACAATCAACACGCTGCAAACCCTCCTCTTTTTCACACTCATCCAAATAGACAGCCCTCACCCTCTCTTGAAAATGGATACTCTCCTCGTGAATATCTCTCCCACCCTTTAAGTACTCGCGGTCATCACCACTTCTGCCCCCTCTGAGTTTACTATCTACAAAAGATAGAGGAACATCAAGAAAAAGATTTATATCTGGTTTGGGTATTGAAAAATGGATATATTCGGCATTAAAAATCCAATCTCTTAACTCTTTAGCCCTTGATTTATCGTCAATTTTTGCACACTGAAAAGCAATATTTGAGTAGAGATATCTGTCAAGAATAACAACAAATCCACTATCTAACCACCCTCTAATCAAAGATGCTGCATCTCCCCTGTCTCCGGCAAATAAGAGAGCAATAAGAAATGGATGAACCTCATCAATACCTCCAAGCTCTCCCCTTAGAAACCTTGCAATTAAATCACCATATACAGGTGATTCATAACGTGGAAAATGAAGAAACCTCACCTCTTTACCACTATCCTCGTAATATTTTTTTAAGAGCTCAATCTGAGTAGATTTACCAGCTCCGTCAAGACCTTCCAGCACTATCAACATAATTAAAACAGCTATATTTGTGACAGGAAACAAAGTTAGACAAAAAAGGAGAGATAAAATGATAACCATTGACAAAATAACCCATCCTCTTGTTATGGGTATAATTAACCTAAACGAGGATTCATTTTACCAGGAGAGCAGATGCGTTACAGATGAGGAATTTTGCACCAGATATGAAAAACTCCTCGAAGATGGAGCAGATATTATTGACCTCGGAGCCTGTTCAACAAGACCCGGCTCAACCCCTATCAGTGAAGAGGAGGAGTGGGAGAGGCTAAAACCGGCACTTAAAAGAGTCCTCCTTAATTATCCTACCAGTGAAATTTCAATTGACACTTTTAGATCATCTATTGTAATGAGAGCTTTTGATTTTGTCGGAGATTTTATAATAAACGACATTTCAGCAGGCGAAGATGATCCAGGAATGCTAAAAATGGCTGCTCAGCTTGAACTTCCATACATAGCAATGCACAAAAGAGGCACTCCGGAAAATATGCAAAATCTCTGTGACTATGATAATGTTACAAAAACAATCCGAGAGTATTTTGAAGACTTCATAAAGAGAGCAACAGAGATTGGAATAAAAGATATTATTATTGATCCGGGGTTTGGGTTCGCAAAAAATATTGATCAAAATTATCAGCTTCTCAGAGAGCTAAAAAGTTTAAAAATTGAGAGAGTTGATGGAAAGGGCTACTATCCAATACTGGCTGGACTATCCCGCAAAAGTATGATATACAAATTATTAGACAAGAGCCCATCTGATGTTCTTCACGCAACATCTGCTTTAAATCTTACCGCTCTTGTTAACGGAGCCTCAATATTGAGAGTTCACGATGTAAAGGAGGCTTATGAGATTGTGAAAATCTATGAAAAACTGAGTACGCCAGCTTAAATTATTATTGTTAATTTTGGCTTTTAATACTCAACATTATGCAATACCATCCAATAACAGCTCTCTCCCCTATTGACGGAAGATACGCCGCTCAGGTAAGAGAACTCTCAAATTATTTTTCTGAATTTGCACTCATTAGATATAGAGTCTTTGTAGAGGTTGAATACTTTATTGCTCTCAGCGAAATACCGCTTCCTCAACTTGCTAATATAAATGAAATAGAAAAGCTAGCCCTCAGAAAAATCTCAAATAAATTCTCCATTGAGGATGCATTAAGAATTAAAGAGATCGAGAGAACTACCAATCACGATGTAAAGGCTGTTGAGTACTTTATTAAAGAGAAGATTGCAGGCACATCATTAGAAAAATCCGGAGAGTTTATCCATTTTGGACTCACATCCCAAGATATAAACAACACCTCAGTTCCACTGTCACTTCTTGAAGGTATAAGAGATGTATATCTCCCCAAACTCTCATCTGTACTGAATAGACTTACTGAGATGACAAAAGAGTGGTCAGATATTCCTATGCTTGCAAGAACCCACGGACAGCCGGCATCCCCAACAAGAGTAGGAAAAGAGATAAATGTATTTGTCACACGTTTAAAGGAGCAGATTGAGCTATTAGACCTCACAAAATTTTCGGCGAAATTTGGCGGAGCAACAGGAAATTTTAATGCACACCATATAGCGTATCCGGAAATTGACTGGAATCTTTTTGCAGAAAATTTTGTATCGGGAAAACTTGGCCTGTACAGATCTTATCCCACAACCCAAATTGACCATTACGACCATCTTGCTGCTCTATTTCACAATCTTTCAAGAATTAACACAATACTTATTGACCTTTGTAAAGATATTTGGAGTTACATATCAATGGAGTATTTCAGGCAAAGAGTTAAAGAGGGTGAGGTTGGCTCATCAGCAATGCCTCATAAAGTTAACCCAATAGATTTTGAAAATGCAGAGGGTAATCTGGGTATAGCAAATGCAATATTCACCCACCTTGCAGAAAAACTGCCGGTATCAAGATTGCAAAGAGACCTAACAGATAGTACTGTTCTGAGAAATGTTGGAACACCTATTGCCCACACAATTATCTCACTGAACTCAATCGAGAAAGGGTTAAGCAAACTAATACTTGACAGAGGTGCAATTGATGCAGATCTTGAGTCAAACTGGGCTGTCGTTGCAGAGGGGATACAAACCATACTCAGAAGAGAGGGTTTCCCAAAACCCTACGAAGCACTAAAGGCACTCACAAGAACCGGAAGACCAATTGACAGCAAAGCAATAAAAGAGTTTATCGAGGAGTTGAATATTGAAGAGAGAGTTAAGGAAGAGTTAAGAAAAATCACACCTTTCACTTATACAGGAATCTAATTTAATCTCAATGAAAAAGCTATACATACTATTGGCAATCACACTGTTTGCCACACCACTCCTTTCACAGAAAAACGAATTCAACAAACACTTCACCGGAGAGAGGCTTAGGATGGACCTGGTTTTTGCAGGCGATGCCAATGAGCAATATATATATTTAGAGGGGCTCACACTTGAACCATTATGGAGCGGCATAAAAAGTATAAAGACCGACTCCTTCAACTACGGAGAGTTCAAAGTAGAGGTAAGGGAGGGAGAAGAGATCATATACACATCCGGATTTAACAACCTATTTCAAGAGTGGCGTACAACTCAAGAGGCAAAAACAACCCAAATGGCCTTTACAGGCTCCTGCAGAATTCCTTTTCCTAAAACAAAAGTTGACGT
>JAQVRQ010000033.1 GCA_028700975.1 Bacteroidales bacterium
TTAGCTCCGGAATCATCTAACCGGCTTTTAATACTTTTAATTGCAGAAATCCACATATTTCTGGTACCGCCTACAGCTAATACATCCCTTCCGGAAAGATAGAGTCTTGCCTCCTCTGTTCTGAGAAAAGAGGCTATTGGGATAGATGGAGCAAGAAACCAAGGCTGATAGCCAAGTACAATCAGGTCTGCGTCCATTATATCCGAAAAATCCATCGGCTTAAGTGGAAAAGGAACCTCATCTCTGGATTCAGGAAAAATATCGTAAAACTGTTCCGATGTCCAGGGGAATGGCAAAGGATCAACAAGTTCAATTTTCTTATAAACCACTTCGCACCCCTTCTCTCTCAAAGGAGAGAGGAGAGAGTTTAATATATCAGATAATTGTCCTGTTTGGGTATAGTAAAATACAGCAATTTTATATTTTTTTTCCATAGCTCAGGGTTTGAAAAATGTTGAAGCAAATCTCTGATTTGTAGATATTCCTCTGAATTTGTATGTTGTGATATCATCACTCTTTTCGTGAAGAGAGAGCTCTTCAATAGCATAATCATTTTCACCCAGCCTTAATTCTATCCTATTATAAGGGTTAACCTTTGTCTTTACTTTTGGCTCAATCACAAGTAAGTGACCTCTCTCAATTTTAGTGTAATTCACTCTATATGTATCAGGAATAGAATTAAAGTCCCCACCCATACACGCCTCCATAACCTTAGCAAGATCTGCAAGCCCCTTCTGTTTGTCCAAATCAAAAGTTGTCGCATTTTGTGATGAGACAATATGAATATTGGAAGAGGTCATTATTATTGTCATCGTCTTTGGAGAAGAGTAGTCGAATCGCACTTTTCCAGGACGACTATAGTAAAAATGGCCTGAAGAATAGACACTCTGATTCAATACCTTAATGTGTTTAACCTGCTCAAAGGTTCCAGATACTGTTTTAACCTCTGCAGAGTAAAGAGCAAGAGCAGAGAAAAACCTCTCTCCGGAATCCGGTGAGAAAGAGGTGGAAAACAGCAGTGTTATTAAACAGAATAAAAGCTTTCTCATATAACTATATTTTACAAATATAGTGAAAAAAAGGAGTCTATCTAACGTCCAGGAATTTAATAGCCTTACGACTTTGAGGTGGTAAAATTGCCTTTGCAAGTAGTTCAACAGGCTCAAAACTGATTTCCGGAGCAACTCTAATTCTTGCTCTAAAATGCTCCTTAATTTTTCGTTCAAAAGATTCTGAAGGTTTTTCAGCACCTATTTTAATAAGAATAGAATCTGTTCCAAGTGAATTAGTATATACCTGAACCTGGTAGTTAATAATTCCATCAATGTTATCCAGTAAGTCGTACAAAGCAGAAGGATACAATGTCGTTCCCTTATATTTTATCATCTGCCCCTTTCTTCCCAAAATTGGACTCAATCTGGTACTATTCCTTCCGCATTTACACTGCTCATTAAAAGCTCTGCACAGATCTCCGGTTTTAAATCTTATTAAAGGCATACCCTCCACTCCAAGAGTTGTAATTACAAGTTCTCCAATTTCACCATCCTTAACGGGATGCTCTTTTTCATCCAAAATCTCAATAATTATAAGATCCGGCTGATGATGAGCTCCGCATAAATTTTCACACTCAGTAAAAGAACTCTGCATCTCGGTTGAGGCATAAGTAGAATGAAGTGATAGATTTGGCCACATCTGTTTTATCTTTCTTGTTAGGGTATTATCTGAAAGATCTGTATCTCTCAGTGGTTCTCCTATGCATATTGCCCTTTTAAGCGAGGAGTCTTCAAGTGCGATGCCGTTTTTTGCTGCATATTCCGCAAGCTTGATAAGAAAAGAGGGGACAACAATACAAGACTCCGGTTTAACATTGAGAATTGAGCTCCACTGCAACTCTGGTATACCATTTCCCACTCTAACTATTCCTGATCCAAGTGATCTGGCGCCAAGAAAATAGGCTAGTCCTGCCATAAAGCGCCTATCTATAGTGGTCATTATCTGTAGAACTTCATTACTTCTGCAACCTGCGGTTGTAAATGAAAGCATTTCATTATAAGCCAACCTGTCCAAATCACTTTCAGTAAGCATAAATGTCACAGGATCACCAAGAGTTCCGGATGTGGTTACATAGTCTATCACCTTTTCTCGTGGCACACATAGAAACTGATTACTGTCTCTCTGTAGATCTTGCTTATCCGTTGTGGGCAAAACAGAGAGATCTGAAACACCTCTTATTGAAGAGGGGTCAATTTTGCCCTTTTTAAATAAGTTCTTGTAGTAGGGTGAGTTGGATGCCACATAGTTTAAGGTCTCTCGTAACGAGAGATCCTGAAAATTTGCGATCTCCTCACGTGATTTAAATTGTAGTTGAGGATCTCTTTTCATTCTATTTACAGTTTTTCAAGTTTATTTTCAAGTTGTGATTTTATATTATTGGAAGGAAGTTTCAATTTTAGGGCCATTTTGTACATATCTGCTGCCGATTCATTATCTCCTGCTGAATAATAATTATCTCCAAGATTCAAATATGTCTGAAAGAAGTTAGGATTAAGTGAAATAAATTTATTGGAAAAATCATCTGAAACTCTTTTTTTATGCCTTGTTTCTTCCATTAAATATTTTGACTCTTCTCGAAATTTAATAATTAATGAGGCTCTTTCAACAATTTGTATTGAGTCTGCAGGAATATCTCCAAGTAACTCTAAATTAGAACCAGGGAGGTTAAACAGCTCATTTAAATCATATTTTATCATCTTCCCAAGCTGCCAGGGAGATGTGCTAACCCACATTATTCTCTCAATAGGTTTGAAAATTACTGAGTGGTGAGCAATATACTGATTAATAGACATTTCATTTCCCAAACCAAGATATTCTCCTGATAGACCATCAGGATCTCTCAGAATAGATGCGCTCTCAAGGATACTTAAAGGTGCGTAAGTAGAGACCAACTCCTCAATTCTTCTGAATCTGTATTCTGAGTGACTTCCCGCAATTGACTCTACAGCATCCTTACTCTTGGGGTCTGAAAAAAAATCATCTGACAAAAAATGGTTTGTTGATACAATCAATTCACCCTTTGTTGTATATAATCTTGTTCCTTGAGGCCTCTTCTCAATAATGGCAGCTCTGTTCTCTCTGGCAGAGCCTATTAAAAGAGATTCAGAAACAAATGCATCTCTTTTTGATGCTATTTGAAAAGCTTCATCAATATTTGACGCATACTGAAGTATCTCTCTGGCTATTATTGATATTGGAGTCTTAGACCTTATTGGTGGCGATGATTTTGCAGCATTCATAGTAATTGTGAGCCCCTCCTCGTTCATTCCGGATAGTACGCCTGACATCCCAGCCCACCCTATCGAGACAAATTTATAACCGCTATCGGGCTCCATAATTGTTACCAGCTTATTTTCAGCAAAAGCATCACCCACCCAGAAATCAAAGTTTCTTGCAACAACCAATGAGGAATCTTCACTCATTTTACCCCAGGCTGCGAACGATGTACATCCAACTAGCATATACTCCTGCATAGCGTGACCCAAATCGTGAGCTGCGTGATAATTTAGCTGTCTATCATATTTATCTCCAATAAAGTTAAACTCATCGCTGCTTCCAAGAGAGGTTGCATAAATCTCTTTTCTAAACTCATCCTCAATATTAGACTGAATATTTCTGTTATAAATAACTGTTAAGTACTTAAGCAGTGAAAGATAACTCTCATTTGGCACCAGTATCTTGATTTGGTCAACAAATGCCTTTTCCTGTTTATACATTAGAGATTTACACAACTGACCAAATGCAAGCCCCCTCTCCTGCGGATCACCTTTAAGTCTTAGATTCCATAAACCACCTGCTCCCTTTTCCAAAGAGGATTGGCCAAAAATTAGAGTCCCCAAAGAGTCTTTTGGTGAAGGAATAACATCTGGAATAGTGTTCTCAGGAATTGATCTATCGGCAGTAAAATATAGAAAAGCTCCTGCTCCAGCAAAGAGGATTAGAAGCGATACTAGAAACACTAATAAATACTTAAATATCTTTAGTAATACTCTTATCATAATCCCATTTTATTTACTACTCCATTTCCCAGTATCTCTGAACAAGTGAGCAATGAGGTAAACGTGACACCCATAACTCCGTGAAGATTTACACTCTGTCCTGCAAGATAGAGATTTTCTACTCTTGATTTAACTGGAAGAAATGTAGAGAGAGGTTTGTTATAGTCTTTCATAACTCCATATACACTTCCTTGGGGAGTTTTAACATAATCTCGGAAAGTCAGAGGTGATGCAGAGCAGGTGTAATCAATTGATTGTCTTAAATTTGCAAGAACCTCTTCTGCCCTATTGATCAACACCTCTGAGAATTCACTCTTAAACTGAAGATAATCATCACCTCTTAAACCTGGTTTTGAATTACTCCATTTTTGAACCTCTGAAAAATTCATAGGTGTTATAATGGTGACAACATCGGCATACAAAGAGCCCCGGAGTGGAGGCTGAAAAGATATCATAAGAGGACTCTCCCCCTGGATATGAATGTTCTTATTAAGATACTCAAGAGAGTCTCTTTTAAGAATAATGTAAAGGCAAAACATACTTGTTGAGTTTTTCAACTCACTTACCCTTCTTCTATAACTCTCCCTCAGGCCTGATTCCTCTCCAACCATTTTTGTAGTAAGATCCGGATGAAGAGTAGATATAACTCTTTTTGCCATAATCTTTTCTCCGGTAAAAGTCTCAACTCCCACTGCCCTCATATTATTAATCAGAATAGATTTAATCTCTGTATTACATCTCACCTCTCCCCCATAGCTTTTAACTGATTCTGCCATTGCTTCAGTAACTCCAGAAGCACCTCCTCTAATTTTCCAGGAGGACTCAATATAAGAGTTTGTTGTCATTGCGTGCACATAAAAGGGAGTAAGCGCACTCTCACCACAATATATAATTGAATTACCTGTTAAAATTCTCTGTAACCTCTTGTCAGAAATAGACGAGGAGATAGCCAACTCAACAGGCTTTGTAACGGCATCAAGTGAGTCGGATGAGAAACCCTCTCCTCTTCTAACACTCTCAATTGAAAATAGTGATATTTTTTTAATTGAATCAATATATTTTTCAAGCCCCCTTCTCTCAGATGGGAAATGTTCAGACAATTTATCAACAAAATTCAAATGGCCCATAGCCATTGGATAGGGTTTTCCATCAAGGTATATAGTTTCAAACTCATCGTTGTCCATCCTAACAAAGTCAACCTTGTTCATTATATTAAGATAAGAGAAGAAGCGCTCCATAAACTGCCCCTTGTCTAAACTACCAATATAATGAACAGAAGAGTCAATAAGAACTCCTCTCCTCTTAAATGGTTGGAAAAACCCACCTGAAATAGCTCCCTGCTCAAGAACAATGACACTCATACCCTCTTTTGAGAGTATTGAAGCACACTCAAGACCAGCCAAACCGGCTCCAATTATTGCAACATCATAAGTTCTCATTAGCAATGTAATCTGGCTTTAATAAATAGATTGTATTTGAGGTGACCCTGTCGTTTCTCATCTCTTCTACAATACAATTATATTTAGATGCAATACTCCTAATTTTACTACTGCTTGTAAAGCAAGGTGATTGCTTTGCCTTGTTAAATCCAAGAACATTGATTGAGAACCACTCAGAAAGTCTTGTTATCCTGTGATATCTGATCTTTTCTGAATCTCCATCTCTTAATATAATAAATCCACCAAAATTTAAAGATTGAATTGCTTTATGAATTAGCAGCTCCTGCTCCTCCGGAAGAAGATAGTGAATTACATCATTCATAATAACAACATCGCTTTTTGGCAAACCAATCTTTAATGCATCTGAGTGAATAAAATTTATATTTTCCGATGCCAACCAAGAGCCTTTTGCTATCTCTATCTTCTCTTTATCGTAATCAATACCTGTTATTACTCTTTTTGGAGAGAGTACCCCAAGCATAAAACAGAGTGGGCCATAACCGCAGCCGATATCAGTAACAGATGCATCAATTGGAATCATTTTATGGAACGGTGCGTAATAGTTCTCCATACGCATTTTAATCCTTAAATACCATTCAATAACAGGGCCTTTATAGATATATCCAGACATTACTTTCTGATAAAAGAAAAGATTTGAAGTGGTATCATAACGAGACCTTAACTCTGAGTACTCATTACGCATAATTGAAGCTAAGGCCTTGCTTCTATCTCTATAATCAGTGCCATATTCAATACTATCGTATGATATTCTTTTAAGTATTCTGTAACCAATTACACCTCTTTTAACATAAAAAGGCTGTTGTTTAGATACAAGATTACCATTTCCATAGATAACTACGGGGAGTATGTCGAGTGAAAGCTCCTCGGCAATTTTAAATGCACCCTTATGGAATCTGTGAATCTCCATATCTTTTGACCTTGTACCCTCCGGAAAAATCAACAGTGAGTAACCCTCCTCAATTTTGGGTCTGATAGAATCAATGTGTTTCTCAATACCATCTTTATGGTAAATAAATCCAGCAAACCTTACAAGATGGCCAAAAACTGGTGAATTCCACACCCATTTATTAGTCATCATAATTATCTTAGGATGCAGAGAGAGAAGCATCAGAATATCAATAAAAGATTGGTGATTGGATATTATGACGGCAGGTTTATTGAAATTCTCATAAAAATTATTTTCCCTAAAAATTTTCACAGTTGGTGAGAGCCTGACTGGGAGAAAAACAATTACCCGGATTATTTTTCTGAATATGAGCAATCTAGTTGAGTGCTTAACAGGAAATAGGATCAAAACAGGAATTAATAACGCTGAAAGTATGCAGCCTGTTAAGAACGCAGAAAAGGTCATCAGCATCTGAGCGACTCCGGAAAAAGTATAAGGATGAAGAGCTTTAGAAGCGGGAGAAGTAATAAAAAACCTATATACAATTGGTTGTATAGTATTGGCTACCAGCCAAACTGATGATATTCCAACAATAGATACCAGAGCAATTGATTTAAGAGCTGGATGTGTTGCAAATGCCATTGAACCGACACCGGCCAAAACCGTAAAAGTCGAGAAAAAAATTGCACTTTTATGAGAAGCTAAAGCCGCTGCTTTACCCTGATATTCAGCCGAAAGTCCATCCAAAACAAAAATGCTGAAATCATCTCCAATTCCAAATATAAAAGTGGCTAACAGAATATTAAAAATATTAAACTCAATTCCCAGGATATTCATCAACCCTAATATTATAATCCAACTCACAGCCATAGGAAGAAAGGCCATTAATGCAAGCTCTATCCTGCCATATGATATTAAAAGGGTTATAAATACGAGTAGTGATGATATTACAAGTATAAGGTTAAAATCCTCTTTGATATTTAAAGCCCAAACAGACGAAAAATGGGCTCTATCCAGAACATCAAACTCTGTGTTATCTGTTATGTTACTATATAACTTCTCCTTTTCATTATCAGAGACATATAGTTGAGTTATAAAAGTAAAAACACCCTCTCTCTCCTCGATCCACTCTTTAACAAAAAAGGGTAAAGAGGTGTATGAAAGAGAGAGATCTACCGGTTTGTACTCTCGGTTTAAAAGTGAATAAAAGCTACTAAAAGCATCCTCTGAAAAACCAATATTTTGTCCCTCTTTACTCAATTTTTTAACCAATTGGAGAGCTCTACCTTGAGACCAAAAATCGTTCCATCTTTCTATTCTCTCCAGCTGCAATTCTTTAGGAGGTAAGAGCCAGGATAGTGAAGCACTTTTAATTGATTTTGATGTTTTTGATAGTGAATCAAGATATTGATTATCTCTGAAATATGCCTCAGAAGCTAAATTAAAATCATTAGATGTAGAGAGCAGAAAAACTCTAGCCTCTCCACCACCAAATTTTTCAGAAAAGTTACTTTGTGCCTCCTGATGACTTTTCGGCTCGTATCCTAAATTTGAAAAATCACTATCAAACTTAACACCCGAAGCCAAAAATAGTCCTGCAATAAAAAGCGCGAGAATTGTCCATCTTATCCATTTAACCTTTTCGTACTGAAAAGAGGTAATCCTTAAAATAGATGAGTAAAACTTTGTCTCCTTAACAGATTTATCAACCTTAATGAAATGAGGTAGAAAGATAAGGGAGAAAAGAGTTGTTCCGGTTAAAGTAAGGGAAGAGAAGAGACCAAAATCCTGAAGAAGGCGAGAGTTTGTAAATAGTAATCCTACAAATGCCCCTATTGTAGTAAATCCGCCAACTGTAAGAGGATAAGCGAGTTCATCTATAAGTTCTTCAACACTATTTACCTGTTTAAGATGAGATATTACGTGAATTGAATAACTCAAAGCTATTCCCATTACTGTAGCCCCAGCACCTACTGCAATCGCAGAGACAGGCTCACCCCTTAGGGCCATAAAAAATAAAGCAAAGAGAGCCCCAAAGAGAGCCGGGAGTATCAGAGTGAGAAGTGTTCTGAAGCTTCTGAATGATAGCCAGAAGAGTAAAACAATCATTAACATTGCCAAGGAGCTGGTAAAGATAGTATCTCTCTTGATTACTCTTGCATTGTAAATAGAGGCAAGCGGAGCCCCGGAGATCATAACGTTAACCTCCTTAAACTCCTCCTCAACCTCTTTTTCTGCACTCTCCAAAGACTTTACAAGCATCTCATTTAATGCCGATTCTGTATTGGCGAGAGAGGGATTCAACGCAAAAAAAAGAGAACTCCAATCTTCTGAAAAAACATTATCTCTGTAATAATTCATCTTGACACCCATCCTCAATGAATCCAGTTTGGCGACAATGTGAGTACCCAAAAAGAGTGGATCTCTTGATATCATATCTGAAGCAACGGCACCGGCAGGAGAGATTAACATAGCCATAGCGCTTTGTAATCTATCTGAAACTCTATCCTTCTCAATATTTAGTTCAATTTTTCTATAATCATCTTCTTCCAGATATAAAGGCAAATTATTGTATATAAAATCCAATATCTCACTCTGATTATTAGTGCCATCGCTCTCCCTATATTCCAGTAAATCATCTAGATATAATTCTTGGATTTTTCTCCTGAAACTATCGGCTGCATCAGCCAAAGTATCTGCAGATATTACACTTTTCTCTTCAGATGCTCCAATAAATACAATAATTTTATCTTTTGCTCTGAGTCTTGAAAATGCTTTTACGCTTTGTGCTCCCTCCCCTTCTGATGGGAAAAGTTGAAGAGGATCCTCTGTAAATATAATTCCAGACGCACCAAATGCCAATGCTCCCGTTATCAAAATCAGAAACAAGTATAAAACCCACCTTCTTCTACTCAGGCCTCTGTAAAGTGAGACAAGTATTTTTCCAAGACTCATAATTTGCTCCTCCTAAATATTGAGAGAAATATATATGAAACAGCCATTCCACCAATTCCAGCTAAAAAAGCAAATGTGAAACTTCCAACAAGGTATTGTACAAGACTTCCAGAAATTGCATCAAGAGTTAAATTGGAGGGGACAACATTCAATGGTTCTCCAAGAATAATAGAACCAGCAACAAAACTACCATAAAGTATAAATGGAATCATAGGGGGTATACTAATATTGGAAGCAACCAGAGTAAGTACCTTGTTCAATCGAAGAAAATGAGCAACTGCAACTGCAGTAATCATTTGATATCCCCATAAAGGTGAAATTCCAAAAAAAAGTCCAAGCCCTACTGAGGCTGATATCTTGTAATTACTCTCTTTAGATTCTGTAATATGTTCTTTGATAAACTTATCAATATTCTCCCTTGTGAACCACTTAAAAAACTTGAACGGCCACCACCAAAAAAGAGCAATAACAACAAGAAATGTATTGAGTAGCGATATTCTTGTAAAATCTTTTAATGGTTTAAAATGGGAAACTCTCTCCTCTGCAGGAGGATAGTAGACCTTTATTGGAATATTTTCAACTTTTATACCCATCCAGGCTGCTCGCACTATTATCTCCAATTCCCACTCATATCTACCAGTAAGGATTTTAATTCCGGCAAGTTTTTCCAGTGGATATACCCTAAAACCGGACTGAGTATCACTAAGCTTTATCCCAGTCTCCGCAAAAAACCAAAAATTTGAAAACCTATTTGCAAAGGTATTTTTACCGGGCATATTTTCACACTCCATAGACCTGGCACCAATGAAGAGAGTCTCTGGTTCTCTCTCAGCAGCCTCTGCCAATTTAACAATATCATCAGGAAAATGTTGTCCATCTGCATCTATCGTTATAGAATGAGTAAAGCCGAGCTCTTTTGCTTTTTTCAAGCCACTCCCAAGTGCCGGCCCCTTGCCTAAGTTTCTTGAATGCCTAATTAAAGTAATGCCAACAAGCGATTCGGCAATTTTTGCACCATCTTCGCCAGAACCATCGTCTACAACAATTATATCTTTACAATAACTTCTCACCCCATCAACAACAGAGCGAAGTGTGGCCGGATTATTAAAAGTTGGTATAACTACAACTAGTTTGAACATTTTCCCTTTAGCTTTAAAATCACTCTCCCGGTACATTGTACAGAAACTGATCCATTTACAGAGTATGATGAATTATTAATCTCCTTTAAAGAGATCTTTACCTCAAGCTCATTCTCAATATTTGGGTCAACCATTCCCGTAAACTTACATTGAATTATTTCACTAAAGAGAACAGTGCTGCCTACTATTTTTGCGGCACAATCCTTAATAATTGATATGGTACAGGCACCCGGCAATACAGGTGCACCTGGAAAATGGCCAGAAAAAACAGCATTTAAGGGATCAATTTTTATTATAAAATTGCCGTTAACTATTGCACTCTCCTCTTTACTAACATTAAACTTCTCTATAGTGTATAAATTTTCAATCTTCATTTCTCTCACTTTTTGTCATATGCAATTTTATACCTAACCACGGATGGCTTATGATTACCTCATTCGGATACCCATCTTGATAATCAATAAAATACATCAATGTCCTTGTAATACCATTTCCCTGCTGTAGCGCTCCTATCTTTCCATCGGCA
This sequence comes from Bacteroidales bacterium, assembly GCA_028700975.1. GTDB lineage: Bacteria > Bacteroidota > Bacteroidia > Bacteroidales > UBA932 > Bact-08. The sequence goes on from JAQVRQ010000033.1 coordinate 11,019, forward strand.
TTAAAAACATATTTTGTAAAGGGTGAATGGTCTGGTTTGAAAAGAATCTCAAAATCTTTTTTAAGCAGAAGTATTACCTTCTCTCTGTTTAACTGCTCAATGCAATAATTAATCTTAATATTTTTCCCACTTAATTCAAAGTCAAGAAAAGTCATCCCAAAAAATGAGGTCATAACAATCCTTTTGTGATCCTCTCCCTCTGACTTAACCACCACAAGCCCCTCAATTGAATCCTTTTTACGAGTCAGAATAAAATCAAACATTGTTATCTCCTCGTTATGATTGTATGATGAGGGAATTCCTCCAAAAGCGTAAGGTGTAGAGTGTAACCAGACACCCTCCTTCAGTGAGGAGCATCCGGATGCAAAAAAGAGCATTAAAACTAAAAAACTAATTGATAGTGAATATTTCATTAGCTATTTGTTGATTAATCCTTCTATCAAAAAAAATGTATTTAGTAATACTTCCGGAACCTTCAGTTACAATAATCTCATTAATATCGCCACTCCCTTTTTCAAATTGAATTTTAATAAGCGATATCACTGCTGATATTCTTGTGGATCTAGGTTTCACAGATGCGACTACCTCCTCTCCCATATATGTAAAAGAGATATCGTAACTAGCTGTAGCTCTATCCAGAGAGCCAGTAAAAACTGCTGTTAACAAATCGTTCATCTGTTTCATAACAGGATTTGATGAAAGGTCCATCTTTGAACTACCATATCCAGTATTCATTTTAAGATATTGACCATTCATAATCATTGAATATTTGCCAGGTTTTTCGTACAAAAAGGCAATTTTATTCTCTTTCATATAATAGAACCTTCCTTCAGAAAGCATATTATTTTTTAGCATATCCATTTTTTTCTCTTGCCTGAATCCCGCAGATATAGTATTAACTGACAAGGCTCTGGATGAAAGAGTTTCAAGAAAAATATCAATATCGTTATCACTCATAGGAGATGTCGTTTGAGCAAATGCAAATTGTGATAACAACAACGATAGAGCAGCTAAAATTACTGTTCTAAAGAACTCTTTTAAAAATCTTCGCTTCATATCCATTCAATTTCATATAATCGAGTATATTCTCAAGTAAATTAGCACTTTGGGGCAATCTGTCGTGCAAAAGAAGTATAGCACCATCATCTATTCTTCTTTTGACTCTTTTTAAAGTTCTATCAATATTGTTACTAGATAGAGTATCAAAACTTCTTATGCTCCAACCTACGCTCATCAAATCAAGATCATTTACAGCTCTCCCTATTTGAGGATTTGTAACACCAAAAGGTGGCCTAAATAACCTTATATTTTGTCCGGAAAGCTCTTCAAGAATTCTCTTTGTAGCTTTCAAATCATCTAACACTCTTATTCGTGATGATATGGTAAAATCTATGGTATGCCTTAGTGAGTGTATTCCTATTATATGCCCCTCTTCTGCAATTCTCCTTACAAGTTGAGGGTTCTCAAGCGCCCTCTCTCCAATTAAAAAGAAAAGAGCCTTTACACCTCTCTTTTTCAAAACATCAAGAACCTCTTCTGTATATTTTGAATGCGGTCCATCGTCAAAAGTAATCATTATACCTCCCTCCTTTATTGACTTTTCCCGGCAATAAGAGTTAAGATATACACCCCAGTCCATTCTAAAAGCTGCTGCAATAAGAATGGTTACTACTATTAAAACTGTTATGATGCCTACAACTATCATCTAACCAATTCTATTACTGTAGAGGAATCCTTTATAAACTTGTTTACAAGCACAATCTTCTCAATTTCATTATCTTCAGCTAAGCGTTCGGTTGCGAAAAAAAGTGCAAGTGCAGAGGCTGTTGGAAACTCTCCTGTAATCTCCTTATAGTTTTCAGATTTAAATCCTCTCTCATTTAAAATTGAGGCAATGCTAACATCCCCACACATAAAAAGGGTATTTCCGTTAACAAGCTTTTCAGCCTTATTGCAAATCTCATTATAAGTTTCGTTAAGCGAAAGAATCTCTACAGATTTAATCACTCCTCTCTGTTTTGATGTAGGCTCAGATGCTAATACAAAAAATGCAGCACCCTCTCCCCCCTTATGCTCTCTCCACATACCCATCCTTCCGAGCAGATGCCTTTTAGTAGAAGTTAATTCATCAAAACCGCCTGCAAGAACCAGATGTTTGCCCTCTGATACCAAAAGTGCTGCATCTGTCAAAGCAGATTCAAAAGAGCTGCTCCCGTGTACAAAAGTATTGTTATAATGATTGTCACCAAGCATTAGAGCTATTTGAGCTCCAACAGTATTTGATGTACTCTGAATAAAGGAAGATGGGTTAAGCAATCTTTCATTATTCTGAATTATTGATACAAGAAATTTTTCAGTATCAGCCAAGCAACCCCATCCGGTACCCGTCACAATAGCGTCAAATTTATCAACAGCAGCCTCTCTCATTGCCATAATTGAAGAGGCAACAGACATTCTAATAACACGGCTCATTCTTCTTCTCAACCCTGCATCCTGAATAAAATCCTTATAATCCGGCTCGTTCTGGGATATCCCTGCAGCTCCTAATATATAGAGGTTAGTTTTCATAAACATTAAACTATACTTTATCAAATATCAAAGTTGAACAATTACCGCCAAATCCAAAGGAATTTGTCATTGCAGCCCTCATTTCAGGAGCTCTTTTGAGCGTAATTTGTGGTGGTCTATCGCACTCATCCATCTTATCTTTGAAGTTAAGATTTGGCCAAATATATCCCCCATCCAGTGCAAGTATCGTAAAAACCGATTCTACACCTCCGGCTGCTCCTAGAGTATGTCCGGTAAAACCCTTTGTTGAGCTAAAGGGCGGGACATTCTCACCAAAGACCCTTTTTAAAGCAACAGCCTCTGAAGCATCATTGTTCTGTGTTCCGGTACCGTGAACGTTAATATATCCAATCTCATCGGGAAGATGATTGCTCATCTCTACAGCACCCTTCATAGCCAGGAATGCACCCTCTCCATTTGACGACGAGGCTGTCTGGTGAAAAGCATCATTTGCATTTGCGTAACCGGCAACTCTACAATAACGCTTTTTAGACTTTACTTTATCAGATACCAAGAGTAAGTACCCTGCGCCCTCTCCTAGGTTCAACCCCTTCCGTCCGGAATCAAATGGTTTACATAACTCTCCGTCCAATATTCCCAAAGATGAAAACCCATTCACAGTAAATCGGCAAAGAGAGTCTGTTCCACCAGCTATAACAGCGTCAATTAATCCTGCCTTAATCATTCTTGCACCCATCATAATAGCATTGTTTGCAGAAGAGCAGGCAGTATTAATTGTTGAACAAAATCCGTTAAGGTTAAGATTTTCATATATAAACTGTGTAGAAGCGCCACAATCGTGCCCAATTAATTTCCTCAATCTACCTTTTCTGTTATCCGGTAGGTACTCTCTGTAGAAAATTTCGCTAACATCCATACCTCCTACAGATGTGGCAGATATAAACCCAATTTTTAAATCATCCATCTCAATGGCAGACTCCTCCAACGCTTCACGAGCAGCAGCAAGTCCCAGTAAAGTAGTTCTTGAATACTCTTTACCCTCACTTAGGCCAAGACGGACTCTTAACTCTTCATTTGAAAAAGCAACTTCTCCGGCCATCACTTCGTGAATTGTCTCAAAAAGGGTTAGGGGTACAATCCCGGATGCACCTGTAATAAGCGCCTCTCTCTGCTTTGAAACTCCGTACCCAAGAGCAGAAACACATCCAAGACCGGCAACAAATACCTCATTTGCCATAAACATCTCTTTTATAAAGTTTTAAATTCAGTGAGTATTTTCCTTTAAGATAATCACACCAACCGCAGATTACCATCTCAAGCATTGAAGAATCGGCATATTTAAGCATATCAGAATGAATCACTGAGCCCCTGTCATCTTCATAAAGAAAGAAGATATTCTCCCCCTTGAATTGATTCCTTATAGCTATCTCCCCTATTACAATATTTGGCAAAGTATAAACAAAAACAGCCGGACTAGCAGCACTATCTCCACCAGCATCAATAAGCATTTGATGTTTAATATCAGTATCAAGCGAAGATGACCTGTTAGCTAGAAGCATCCCTTTTTTGAAGGGGTCAATATCTGAAAGATCTCCAGCCCTCCTCATAAGCTCAAAGGTTCCAATAACTCCAAGCCTGGATAAACCATCCATTTTAAAAAACTTAATGTCCTTAATATTAAGCTCTTTATACTTTTCTCTAATAACTGTATCAAAATCATCCTCTCCTGAAAGTTCATAAGAGGCAAGTTCTTCCCATTGACCATATTCCTGTTTAAATTTAGAAACCGATGCAGACTCTAGGGCAAGTACAATTGATGCATTACAACCACCAAAACCCGATGCACTCTTAATGCATCTGTATAGGTTTTGCTCACTATGGTGAGGAGTTACCTTAATCTCCATAGGAACACCAAGCTCTTTAAAGCCTCGGGTTCCAAAAAGCAGAGAGTTTTTCATTTGCCAGGCCGAGGCTATTATCTCAACCACTCCTGAGGCTCCCAAAGTGTGTCCGAAAAAAGGTTTAAGACTTTGTACAGGTAACTCTTGAAGAGATGCGAAATGAATAGCTTTAGACTCCATCTCATCATTGTATATTGTAGAGGTTCCGTGGGCATTGATAAAGGAGATCTGCTTTGACTCAACTCCTGCATCTTCCATTGCCTGAAGCATAGAGATTCCAAGACCATCTCCGGTCCTTGATGGAGCAGAGAGATGATTTGCATCATTTGTAATCGCCCCCCCCTCAATGACTACTGGATTAATATCCTTACACAAATCTCTGTCAGATGAAAGTAAAACAGCCGCAACAGCCTCTCCCAGATTAAGACCATCTCTTGAGAGATCGTACGGGAGACAAATTGAAGAGCTAACCGATTTAAACGATTCAAAACCTGTAATAACAAATCTTGACAATAAATCAGCTCCAATAATCAGTACATTTTTACAATCACCTCTTTCAATAAGCCTGGCCCCTTCAATTATTGCATTAACACCAGATATACACGCACTTGAAATAGTCAAGGGAGCACCTTTTATTCCAAGCCACTTTGCAATTCTAGAGGCCATCACACCCGGAAAAGCAGAGTATTTAATATCTTCACCTGAATTTTCAATCAAATCAATATTACCTTTGGTTGTTGCCAAAATCAGGCTGGTTTCAGACAATATTTTATCATAATTTTCACTATTAGCAGCTTTTATAGCAACTAAAGCAGCCACCAATGCTCTCTTTTCAAGCAATGTAGCATCATTAGGAATATCTATTTCAATATTTAAAAAAGAGTCTTTCTCAATTTTGGCACCCATAAATGGAGAGCTATAGAGTGATTTTTCATCAACTCTCTTAACTCCGCTATGAAACAGCATTAGCTCCCTCATATTAGTTTCAGTATCTCTGCCAAGAGGTGAGATGATTGAATCAGAAATAACAAATGCCCTATTATTTACTCTTCTTTTATCCATTTCATCTTCCAATTTAAATAGAATTCAGGATTATTCCACTCCAGATTACCATCTCTATCCAAAAAAACCTGCATAGAAGAGCCTGTCGCTACCAATGCATTATCACTCTCTCTATAAATATCATACTCAAATCTCACCTTTGCTGATGGGAGATTAATATATCTTGTCTCAACAATTGCAGTATCCCCGTACTTCAGAGATTGCAGGTAAGAACACTGCAACTCAACAACGGGAGCAGTGTAACCTGCATCATAAATATCAAGATATCCAATTCCAAAATTCCTTCCAAACGCCTCACGACCATCCTCAAAAAACTTCACATAATTACCATGCCATACAATATTCATCGAATCCACCTCGGAGAATCTTATTTCAATTCTGCTCCTATGAATAAGCGCTGCTTTATTTAGGCCCCTCTGCTTCCTCATTACTCCTCCTTATTATTAATAAAAATCTTTAATTTCCCCTTTGCAATAACCTGCTCCTTTTGCTTACTCTCTGCCTCAACTAGTGAAATTCCTCCGTACTCACCACAAAACCTCACCTCTGTCAAAATCTCCACACCAATTTCAGGCAATTTAAATAGCTCAAAATCTGATACTGCGCCAATATAACCAAGAGGAATCTCTTCACACCTCTCCATAAAACTCCAGCCAGTTGCTGCAGCAGCAGATTGAGCCATATTCTCAATAATGCCTGGCTCAGTTAGATGATCACTATCAACAAAGCATTCTCCCTCTTTTGGAGTAAAGCCAGAGTAAAAGAGATTATCAACATTACCATAAAATGAATCAATAAAGAGAAAGGGGTTTCTCTGCGGTATAAGTTCAATAATTTTATCGCCGTAAATTATGGCTTTCTCAGGTATTCCCATATTAATCCTTTTTTCTTCTTAACAACTCTCATTCTTTCAATATCATCGGAAAGTGGATCATCAGGAAAAATCCAAGCCTTGCCTGTCTCAAATGCCAATCTTCTACACTGTTCAAGATTGAACTCATCTGAAAGATAATATGTAGGAGCTAATAAATTATCAGACGGGGAAATCTTTCCATCTGCTATTGCCATCTGTTGAAGAGGAGTTCCTGGATAAATCCTCATACCAATATAGGGAAAGAATACTGAGTATCTTATCTTTTTAGAATTCTCCATTGTCTCAGCAAGAGTTTTTTCTGTCTCTCCAATACCTCCTAGTATCAGAAAATGTGCATAAAAGACATTGTGCTTTAGGCATAGTTCAGAATTTTTCAGAACATCATCAAATGAAAAATTTTTGCCATATCTATGCATCTGTTCTGTAGAAAAAGATTCTGTGCCAAATTCAATATGCTTTAAACCAGATTTTCTAAAGAGTCCCATAAGATCATCTGTTAGATTATGTGGAGAAAAGTATGCTCCCCAATTAATCTTAATACCACTTTTAATTATTTTCTCAGCCAATTCTGCATTGTAGCTATTGTGAATATTGAATACAGAGTCGGTAAAAAAAACATAATTTATCCCCTTCTCACGATACAATCTCTCTAATGTATCCACAATCAAATCTGTATCAAGAGTCCTTACCTTCCTTCCATCAATTATTGGATATGAACAATATATGCAATTATAACAACATCCGCGTTTTGTTTGAATATTTAGCATTCCACTCTTCTCCCAATAAAAATCAGAGAGTTTTTCATCAAATGAAAGATTGAGTGAGCTTAAATACTTTGTATGAGGATACTGAACCCGTCCACCTGTTTCAGCAGATATAAGTCCCTCGATACCATCCTTGCTATTACCATTTTCAATTGCCTCCAAAAGTAGTCTTAAACTCTCCTCTCCCTCTCCTGCAATACCATAATCGGGAGTGAGAAGGTTATAAAGAATTTCCGGATAGACCGAAAAGCCTGCCCCACCAATAATTACAGGGGCCTTAGATGATGCTCTTACTGCATCAATTATCTCCTTATAACCTGGAATAAAACTGGTCCTGTCCAGAGAGTTCGCCCCATCAATATTTCTAAATGAAATACCTACATAGTCAGGAGTGTATTCAATTAATCTCCTTTTCAAGCCCTCTATATCGGTCAGATTCATGTCACAAATATCTGTTTGCAACCAGGGAGATCTCTCATTAAGGTAAGTCTGAAGGTATGAAATACCTATTGGATATACCGGATATGGATCTGCCAGCCTGTTTGCAGAGATAAATAGTAATTTCCTGTGCTCTTTCATAGCCAAAATTTATAAAAATTATACCATTGTTCCGGTGCAGATTTTACAACCCTCTCCAATTCCATCTTGTATGATTCTAGAATTTTTAACTCTCCCCCTTTTCTACGACTTGTGTTATCTGCATTGAACAATTTAAACACAAATCTATAACGCCTAAACCCTTCTCTTATTGCAAAATAAAAAATTACAGGAGCCTCTGTTCTAGATGCAAGGACAAAAGGTCCTTGAGGAAATGGAGCGACTCTCCCCAGAAACGGGATCTTAATATTTTTTCCGTTTATAGTTAGTCTGTCTCCCTGCAACGCAACATACTCACCTCTTGCAATAGCATCTCTAATTATAAAAACATGATCCAAGGACTCTTCTGATACGGGGATTACAGAAAAAGCTCCTATTTTGTTCTCTTTTTCAAGTATATTCTTAATATTTCTGTACTCGGCATCCATCATTACAACATTCATTCTTTTACCATATTTGCCAAAATATGGAGCCCCAACTTCCCAGTTGCCAAAATGTGCGCCAATAATTATGGCACCGGAACTTCCAGAAAGAATTTCCTTAACATCAGTAGGTTCATCAAAAATAAATGTGAATTTATCGTACAATCCGGATGATGCAGCTGTTTTATCAATCAGAGCAACTCCCAAATTATAATAATTTCTATAAAGAAATATTAGAGAGGATATTACGCTATTGCCTAAAATCCTCCGGGAGTAGAACCATACAGATTTTGTTGACGATGGTGCAAAAGGAATAAAATATAGTACTACAAAAGCTAAAAGTAGGTATGCAGCACTAAGACCTAGTCTTTTTAAAAGGAATACAAAGACAAGATATCCGGCAGATCCTCCACGTGATTTGCCACTCCAATCATTCGGGTGCCCCTTTTTCATTTAGTCTGTTGTTGATATAGTGATAAAAATCATTAAACGTCTTAATTCCTACAAAGTCTTTGGCTACAACTGTAAATCCAAAATTATGCTCAATGAGTACCACCATATCCACAAGGTCAAGGCTATCCAGATCAAGAGTCTGCATAAGAGGAGCCTCAGGAATAATTCTTTCAATTTCTACTTCAAATTCCTCTGCTAATACGCTATTAATTTTATCTATAAGAGCTTGGTCTATCATTACTATCTGAGTCTATTTACTTAAAATTCTTTAATATTAGTGTTGAGTTTGTCCCTCCAAATCCAAAAGAATTTGAGAGGAGTGTATCGAACTCAAAGTTAACCATCTTATTATTAATATTAAGCTTCTCTGAAGCTTCATCCGGCTTTTCGAAATTAATTGTTGGAGCGATAAATGAGTTTTTCATCATAAGGATTGAATAGACAACCTCACTTGCTCCGGCCATCCACATTTCGTGTCCGGTCATACTCTTCGTTGCTCCCACTATTGGTCTAAGATCTCCAAAAACTTCACTAATTGCCTTCGCTTCGTTAAAATCCCCTACCGGAGTTGAGGTTGCGTGAGCATTAATATACTGAATATCCGAGGGTTTCAGGCCTGCTTGTCTAAGAGCCATCTCAAGAGATCGTCTAGGTCCATCAATATTAGGGACAGAAATATGGTCTCCATTTGATGAGAAACCATAAGCTGTTACCTCTGCCAGAATTGGAGCACCCCTCTTAACGGCAGATTCATAACTCTCCAGTATTAAAGATGCAGCACCTCCACTAGGAACAAGACCATCTCTATCAATATCAAAAGGTCTGGAGGCAGCTTGTGGATTATCATTCCTTATAGAAAAGGCATTCAAACCATCAAAACTTGATACTGCATAAGGATTTACCTCTTGAGCTCCTCCACAAATTATACAATCCTGGAGTCCGTTTTTAATCATAAAGTATCCCATACCAATTGCGTGTGATCCGCTGGCGCAAGCTCCTGCAATAGTAAGATTGATACCCTTTAATTTGTAAATAACTGAAAGATTCATACTTACTGTAGA
>JAQVRQ010000090.1 GCA_028700975.1 Bacteroidales bacterium
TTGCTTAAAAACTGTAACAGGAGGAGGGCCTGCTCTCCTCCTTTATTTTATAAAATGGCCCGGTATGCTCCAGAACGGTGGCCCAGTATCCGCCAGAATGGTGGCCCAGTATGGACCAGAATAGCTACTAAATGGATATTTGATGTTTATTGAATGATTCTTCATGGCAATAATTCTCTATTCGTTGGTTTCGTGCTTTAATGAATTGCATCACCCCTTTCTTATAAGTTAAATATTCATCTATGTCTTTAAATATTGGTTTCGTGGCGAAATTATCAAATGGTATGTAAAACTTAATATTTCCATTTTCATCAATAAGGTCGTTGAATAAAAAGAAGTCAATATATCCCTTAAAATTATCAAACAAGTAGAAGAACTCCTTATACCTCAAAATTGTGTCATAAAGTGGGCTTTGCTGACCTAAATAGAAGAGCCTGATACATTCTAAGGTCAGGTCAAATCTGTCATCAATTAGGCTGTTTACTCCCCTTGCTTGGTTTATTGTATGCTTACCTTCAATTCTGTTGTTTGGGAATAGTGTGAAAGCTCCAATGGTTGAGCCTAAATCAAACAATTCTTGTACATCTTCCTGAATCTGCTTTGTTAGCCAAGCTTTGCTTTTATGATTTCTATAGGAATGCGTAATAGCATCACTTCCTAATGGAAATTCTCCAAGTTCCGATTTATGGTATAAATAAGTCCCCCCTTTCATGTCTATAAGTTCAAAGAGCTTTCCGTTTGGCAATTTCTTACTCCATAACATTTTATGATAGCAACGAAGAGTCGGACTTGTACTATCTGGGTCTCCGCCATTTGCATCTGAATAAACATTAAATGTTGTGTCAATATACATTGTTGCCAATTTAACTCCTAAGCGACTATAGTCTGATGATGCTCCTTGTATTATGAGGCGTTGTTAGTCTCGTTTTCACCCTTTGCTTCATTGTCTTTGGAAGTTTTATCCTTGCTTAATCCAGTTATTCCTTTCCAAGTTGCTCCCATTGCAATTACTAAAATCGTCATTGGTATAATTCCTCCTGCATTTTTCCATCTAAGAAACCCTCCAATTAGAGCATAGAGAAAAAATAGTACTATACATGCTAATGCTGCTAATATATAGCTTGTAATTTTATTCATGGTTTTTATTTATTTGTTGTAAAACTAAAAGTGTCAATAATTTTATCAAAATCTTTTTTCCACAAATTACTTTCTGATATGCGATAACTTAGAGTCAATTTCACCATTTCATCATTGTTGTGCAGGTAATAATTAATAACTTTTATATTCCCATTTAGGCCACTCCTTTCGTGTTGCTGCTCAATGTAAACGACTTTATTGATGTTTTTGGCAATTTTAATATCGCTAACACTCACTAAATTAAAACTCACCTCCATATCTTTAACTTTATTATACTCTGCCAACAAATGATCCTTATACATTTTATTCAGTTCATTATACTCTTGTTTTGTGTATGATAAGTTTTCGTTCCATCTGAAAAATTCATCTTTCTTACCTTTGTGATAACTAATCAAAACTCTTGAATAAAGTGCCAGAGCTTTCTTTTGAGTGTCAAAATTTTTGTCATCATCTATTCCTTGAGGTTGGAAGACGACATCTGAATCTACAATTTTTACTTTTTTGATAGTTTCAAGCTTATCTGCGGTAACTTCTGCAATGAGCGACATAAGTGAATTTTCACCTCGTAATTCCATTGTCTTAGGTATGGACAGACTATAATTCTTAAGTTCATAACGAGTAAAGTTGTATTCAGCTAAAGAGGTTTGCTTGTTGTTCACATTTTGCTGGGCAGTTTCTGGGAAATTATGTCTAATACTCTTTAAGATATGGTTATATTCATCAGACTTATAAAAACCATTATCACCACTAATTAATACGACATAAGTATGTTCATTATGGGTAAACGCAATATATTCTCCCTCAAACCTGTTATCTTTAGTAAAATCTAAATGGAAATGAAGGTTTTTTGCTTCTAAACCGTAAAAATCAACATTGGCAATATCATCGTATTTCAAATTCTTAAAGATTGGAAATCGTTCATGTTGCGATTCAATCATTGCTTCAATATATTGATTGCTTTCTACTTCTGTATCTATCCACTGAATAACTAATGACTTTATTACTTTGTCTTTCCCCCAAGCAGAGATTTTATGTTCAGTAACATTAATGTCTTCATGGTAATAAATCGTGTTTTTATTTCCCCAATTAGAAGGAATTTGGACAGTGATATCTTTGTATTTTATTGTTTGCCACTGATTCTGACAAATACCTAATAACGGGGATGAAGTGAAAAAACAAAATAGAATAAATATTATCTGATTCGAAGGTCTTTTTATGTAATTGCCCATCATGTAATTTTGGTTGTTTATCATCTTCATTATTTGAAACTTTTTTTAACAATTTGTTAATGGTTGGCGATAAAAAAGTTGGAGTTTTATGAGCTGCATTACTATCATGGTAAAATAACCCTTTCAGCGAGAAGCTACGTCTGAAAAACTACATATTTTCCATGATTTTATGACCATGTGTTTGACGCAGATATTTTTATTTTATTTTTTATCTTCCTTTTATTATTCTGATACATCTCAACTAAATATTTCTTATCATATTTTAGTTTAAATGTTTCTACTACAATTTTTGTCATGCTAGTAGATCTGCTTAGGTCAAATTTAGAATCAGTAATCCACAAGTCTTTATAATTGAATCTAAGGTCTTCATATTCTAGAGCATCAATAAAACGAAGGTTGTCATCTGGATTACTATATACCAATTCAACAATTTCAGAAGGAGCATTTGGGTCTGAACTTACCTGATTTCTAATTGAAAAGCCAATTAAGTATAAATCAAGTGATGTTATACCAAACAATTCATCTTCATAAGGTTTTGATAAAATTAATGGTGCGTATATTTTATTAATGAAAAGTAATTTTGCTATTGCCTTTGGACTAAAATAAATCTGAAAAGATGAACGCATCAATAATTCATGATTTGTTTTGTTAACATTCCCACAAAATATCGTATAGTGTGACGAATCAGGAGAATCAATAATTCCCAATTTAAAATATTTAAACTGCTCAATTTTAGAATAGGATACATATTTCCTTAAATCTTTTAAAATAATGCTACTTTTTTTTGTCTTAGTTGATTTAGGTATTTGAACAACTTGTTTAGAATAATAATTCACTAAATTTAGGTTATCCATGATAAAACCATAAAACCCTCTCGTTGTAAATAGTTTTGGTTTATAGTTATCAAAGTGTTTAATAGCTCCTTGAATAGTAGTTTTTAGATAGAACATCAAAGTCGCTACATCACTACTTGCGTTTTGCGAAATATGAAATCCTTCTTGTAATTCACTCAAAATGGTTTCAAAATCCTCCTTTGACAATTTATTATTGCTATATGTCAATGGAATATATTTATCGATTAATCTTTGATTGTATGATTGGATTTCTGTGTTTTTTGTTTGGATTTCATTTAATTTTGTAGTAATGTGATTTTCAATAAGTTTTTTTCTTAATATTGGCAAAGTCAACAAAATACCAACCAGTGCAACTAAAGGCCCTATTAAGTCTATGATGTATCCAAGGTATTTGTCAGCATCTGAATTGTTATCTTTTTGGCTAAATTCCAACTCAACAGTTGTTTTGTTTTGGTTTTCAATTATTTCATTAGGATTTGCAATCAATGATTGAGTTGTAATCATTAAAAATATTATTAAAAGTAACTTCCTCATTTTGTAGCCATTTTTAGAATAAATTATCATCGGTGTCTGAAAAAAAATTGCCTTGATTAGTTATCAACAAATGATGTATTTTACCACCCACTCTGACGAAGTCTTTTTTGAAAAAGTCTTTTTGCATATTTTTTATTACCTCAATAGGTCTGGATGTTAATTTCATGTATTTCTTGTAATCATCTATAAGTACATCTCTTGACATCGCCACATTAAACATATTATGTATCGCATTCGCTGCAGGATTAAACAATTCGGGGTCACCGTTATTAAAAATTAAGGTTCCTCCGTTATTTAGAAAATTAACAATTTTTATTCTTTGACCTTCAAGCGTATCTCCAGTTTTTCTTAACTCACCAGGAAGTGTTTTATACAGATTCCTTGAAATTGATAATTCACTTACTTCAGAATAAGTGGGGCTAGTATAATTACATATTAAAAAAAGTTCTGGTACGCTTTGGTTATTAATCTCTTCATATCCTAATAAATGAATGCCAATACCTTTATAATTAGAATTGCTAAAGGGAATGCTATCTAATTTTAGTTTTAATTCGTCTTTCAAATTATTTGCAAATCCTTCAAAAGTTTCAAATCTATCCGCTTTAGCCGCTAATGATTTTAGAAAGTCGTATATATTCCAGTTATTTATCTTTGCTAATCCCCAGTAAGCTGCTGCTGCCTTAAATTTTCGAATTGGAACTATCTTACTCTTCTTAAATTCAATATGTTTGATAGTATTTGTGTTTGGATAGAATTCTGTTAATAGAGAATCGGATGCAGCTGCTATCCAATTTTTTGTTATTAAAGCAGAAATTGCAGTCATAGTTAAATTACCTATTCGTTAAGTGATAGTTAATGTTTGTATTAATTGCCCTCAACTTGTTTATAGTATCAAAAATCATAAACTTAGCTTCTAAAATATTCATGGCTAACCGATCTTATTGTAAAGGTCATTAATTACGCACTAAAATTAGAATTTAATTCCTTATAATCCAATATCTTCCCCTAATAAATTATTGGAAATCAATTTGACTAACGATATTGTGACCATTGTGGAAGTGAATACTTTGGCTTTACTCAGAAATTGAGATATTAAACTTCGTCATCTCCTTTTCCTTGAGTTTGTCCACTACTTTGATGTATGGTTTCATTGATTTGTAGTCGTAGTGGCCAGTCCATTCCATAATAACATGGGGTGGTATGCCCAGATAGAGTCCGTTAACAACGAATGTTCTCCTGCCACAATGGCAAGAGAGTAGTGAATATTTTGGATGTACCTCTTCAATCCTTTCGTTCTGCCTGAAGTACACAATCCTCTGTGGAGACTTAATTCCTGCCTTATAACCCATCTCTTTTAATGCTTCGTTCATCTTCTGATTGCTGACTACAGGCAGGGCGAGATTGTTCTTAAAACGCATCTTTTTGTACTTATTCAGGATGGCCTGACTGATGTTGTTAAGTTCAATCTTTATCCCATCGGCTGTCTTTT
>JAQVRQ010000091.1 GCA_028700975.1 Bacteroidales bacterium
TGCTATTGAAATGGCTGCTTCTGCAAAGGATTATACAGAAAGAAAATCAACAGTCCTTTATAATCCATCTTGGCACAAAGGGGTTTTGGGCATAGTTGCCTCAAGGTTGGTTGAGACATATTATCGTCCAACAATTGTATTGACGGAATCAAACGGATTTATAACTGGATCTGCCAGAAGCATTCCGGGATTTGACCTGTACGAAGCGATTGAAAGCTGTTCAGATTTGCTTGAAAATTTTGGGGGGCATATGTATGCTGCAGGTTTAACACTAAAAGAGAGTAATTTTGAGGCTTTCTGTTTGAGGTTCGAGGATTTTGTTAAAAACAAAATAACAAAGGAGCTTCTTACTCCAATTATAAATATTGATACATATCTGGAATTCAGACAAATTACTCCAAAATTCTTTAGGATTTTAAAACAATTCCAACCTTTTGGTCCAGGCAATATGTCACCAGTCTTTATTACTGAAAATGTATATGATAATGGAAACGGCAGAAGAGTTGGCTCAGATGCCGGACACCTTAAACTGGAACTTATCCAGGAGGATGAGCCGCATAGACATATCTCTGCAATAGCTTTCAACAGGGCTGAACATTTTGAACATCTTAAATCCGGGAATCCCGTAGATATTTGTTACTCAATAGCAGAGAACTATTATAGAGGAATTGCTAATATACAGCTGAGAGTTAGAGATATTAAGCTGCGAGAGGAGATTATATAGAGTTCATTATTGTTGTGAGTATCTCTCTCACACTTGAGTGGTCTACATTAACTACTAGTTTTGCAGTACTTTCATAACCAGGTTCCCTCTCATTAAAGAGTCTTTTAACTTCGTCTCTTAATTCAAGATTGGTTTTGTCTTTTACAAGAGGTCTGTTTTTTTTAGCCCTGATAAGTCTTTGAGTAATGGTCTCCATTGAGGCTTTAAGATATATGCAGAAAGTATTATCACTAACAATAGATCTGTTTTTGTGCGATAATAGTGCCCCTCCTCCAAGAGATACAACAAGGACCTTCTCTTTGCATAAATTGATTAAATTCTCCAGATATATCTCTTCTAGCTTTCTAAACTCAGCCTCTCCTTTGTTATTGAATATATCTTCAATACTCATCTCTTCACCCTGTTCAATAAGTTTGTCTAAATCTAGAGAATTACAGTAAAGATATGTAGCAAGTCTAGAGGCAATAGTACTTTTGCCCACTCCCATAAAACCTGTTAGGGTGATAATCATATTTTTTAAAATAGAGTAGGAGACTCCTCGGGCAGCTGAATATTTGAATCCTCACTATTATTTACTATCTCATCAGTCTCTTCATTCTCTTCAATCTCTTTTTGAAGTGGCTCGATAAATTTTACATAATCAACTTCAAATGATGTAAGCCTCTTTCCTTTTGCTCTAATACTCTTTCCCGCAATAAACGTCTCAACGTCAATTATCTCATTTGCTCTTTTTGCGTGCTTACCTCCAAAACCAATTTCTACTTGAGGATATTTATCGTAAGAGATATCTAACAGATAGCTACCGAGTGATTCAGATATAAATGATGAGACAATATTGTCATTTGGTTCAAACGGAAATCGTTTAATATAGAAGGAGGATTGTTCGCCATCAAAGTAAATGGCAGTGAATAGTTTCTGTGTATCAAGTTTTTCAACAAGTTTTAATTCTCCTTGATATCTGTTACTAAGGTCAAAATTGGTTGTGTAATACTCTCCGTTTTTACATATAGCAAGTATGTGATCACCTGCAAGATATTCGCCAAGGAATTTGCCCCTGGAGTCTGTATTCAGCCTGTTTATATCAGTGTCGAACCATATGGATAGGCCTCCAAACTGAGATACTCCTTTTGTTTTGAGTTGGATTTTGTGAACTGGATTCTTGCTGAACACGTTTCCTTTAGAGCCTCTGTTTTTAATTGCGAGTGCTGAAAAATCGTATTCAAAAATGAGCTTTTTGAGTTTAGGCCTTGGTTTAAGAAATACTTTTAAAACCTCAGCCTCTCCATTAGGGTTTGCAGTAAACCATAAAACCTGAGATCCATCCTTTCCCTGTGTGAGATCATACTCTTTATCTCTTGTTATACTTGTGACGGCAAAGCGCTTTACATAATACTCTCCGCTTTTTCCGTGTCTGTAAACAGCATTGTAAATTGTTCTCTCATCATTTTTCTTAAAAACTCCAACGTGAATTATTCCTTTGCCAACAAAGGCTTTATCCTGGATTTTGGTAACCAAATACTTTCCGTTAGAAAGAAAAATTATAATATCATCAATATCTGAACATTCGCAAACGAAATCTGCGTTTTCGTCCCTCCTGAGATCCATTCCAACAAAACCCTCCTCTTTATTTGCATAAAGCTTAGCGTTTACAGCAACTACCTTTGTAGCCTCAATTGTTTCAAAACTTGTAATAATGGTTTTTCTTGGGAACCTCTCTCCGTACTTTTTCTTTAGTTGCTGATAGTATTTTATAGTATATGAGTTGAGATTATCCAGATTGTTTTTAACCTCAGCCATTTCATCTTCCATCTTTTTTATGGAATCCTCAAGTGACTTGAGGTCAAACATTGATATTTTACGAACAGGTTTCTCAACTAGTTTAAGAACATCTTCGCGAGTCACTGGTTTGCGGAGTCTGTTTTGGTACTTTAAGAGTTCAGTCTCAATATTGTCTAGCTGGTCTTTCCAGGAGTCCGTTTTCTTTTCCAGCTCCTTGTATATCTTCTCTTCAAAAAATATCTTTTCCAGTGAAGTATAGTGCCAGGAATCTTCTAGTTCAGATAGCCTTATTTCAAGCTCTTTTTTTAGTAGATTTTTTGTATACTCTGTGTTGTGTCTGAGTATCTCGTCGACTCCAAGGAAACAGGGATGGCTCTCTTTTATTACACAAGAGTTTGGAGAGATGGAGACTTCACAATCAGTAAAAGCATAAAGGGCATCAATTGTCTTGTCAGGTGAAACTTCGTTGTGAAGATGAACTACAATCTCTGCTCCTGAAGATGTGTTGTCGTCAACCTTCCTGATTTTTATTTTCCCCTTATCATTTGCCTTTAGAATTGATTCAATCAGCTTTCCGGTTGTCTGGCCAAATGGAATCTCAGTAATTGCAAGGGTGCGTTTATCTACCTTGGTAATTTTTGCTCTTACTTTTATTGCCCCACCTCTTAGCCCCTGATTATATTTACTACAATCTGCAAGCCCTCCTGTGGGGAAATCCGGAAGGATCGTAAACTCTTTATTGTTCAGGTAAGCTATACTGGCATCAATTAATTCGTTGATATTATGTGGTAAAATTTTTGATGCAAGACCCACTGCAATTCCCTCAACACCTTGAGCCAATAGAAGAGGAAATTTTACAGGTAAATTTACCGGCTCTTGATTACGTCCGTCGTACGATGGCATCCAATCTGTAGTCTTTGGATTAAAAACTACCTCATTTGCGAATTTACTCAGTCTGGCTTCAATATATCTGGGGGCGGCGGCGCTATCTCCGGTTAGGGTGTTTCCCCAGTTTCCCTGGCAATCAACTAAAAGATCTTTCTGCCCAAGTTGAACAAGAGCATCCCCAATAGAGGCATCTCCGTGGGGGTGAAATTGCATTGTGTGGCCAATAATATTTGCAACCTTATTATACCTGCCGTCATCCATTCTTTTCATAGAGTGGAGAATACGCCTCTGAACAGGCTTTAGACCATCATTTATATGGGGAACGGCTCTTTCCAGTATGACGTAAGAGGCATAATCAAGGAACCAATCTTTGTACATACCTGTAAGTTTGTACTTCTTATCGCCCTCATTTATGAGTTTGTCATATTTGCTGTTCTCGGATGATTCGGAAATGTCGTCAGATTCCTCCTGAAGTTCGGGTTCGTAGTCAAGGTCGGGGGTGCTCATTCTGGTATTTGGTTTTTCTAGTCTTGTATATAACCAAACTGTTTTAGCTTTCTCTTATCTTCTCTCCAGTCTGGATTTACCTTTACAAATATCTGTAAAAAAACCTTTTTTTCAAAAAAGGATTCCATATCCTTTCTTGCAAGTGTCCCAACCTTTTTAAGTGCAGAACCACCTTTCCCGATAATAATACCTTTTTGAGAATCTCTCAATACATTAATCACAGCCTCAATGGTGTAGAGTTCCGGTCCCTCGGTAAAGGTATCAATTGTAACTTCGGTAGAGTAGGGAACCTCTTTATCATATGTAGTAAGTATCTTCTCTCTGATTATTTCAGAAGCGAAAAATCTAAGATTCCTATCTGTAAAAACATCTTTATCATACCACGCAGGACTTTCTGGAATAAGCTCTACTATTCTGTTTAAAAGAGGTGATATATTAAACTTCTCTTGTGCCGATACGGGAAATATCTCTGCACGGGGTACAAGTTCTCTCCACTTTTCATACAAAGTCTCCAGTTCTGCTTGGTTAGAGAGGTCAATCTTGTTTATTATAAGGATTACAGGAGATGAGACCTTATTTAGCTTTTCAATGTACTCTTCGTTTTTAATACTCTTCTCAACAACATCTGTTACGTACAAAATGATATCGGCATCACCAATGGCAGTCTCGACAAAGTTCATCATACTCTCCTGGAGCTTATAACTTGGCCTTAATATACCAGGAGTGTCAGAGAAGACTATTTGATAGTCTTCTCCGTTCACAATTCCCATTATCCTGTGCCTGGTAGTCTGTGCTTTTGCTGTGACTATGGAGAGCTTCTCTCCTACCAATGCATTCATAAGTGTAGATTTGCCAACATTTGGATTTCCAATAATGTTGACAAATCCAGATTTATGATTTTTTACCGGATTGTTATTCATAAGATCCCATTTTGAGCATAGAGACTTCGTATTCAGTTAGAAAACGCCATTGTCCTCTTCTTAGACTCTTTTTTGTTAGTCCTGCAAAGTATACTCTGTCAAGTCTCTTTACTTTATATCCTAAATGTTCAAAAATTCTCCTTACAACTCTGTTTCTTCCTGAATGTATCTCAAGCCCAACTTGACTGTTGTCTTCATCAACATATGATAGAGAGTCTGCGTGAATTTCGCCGTCCTCAAGTACTATACCTTTAAGTATCTCATCAAAATGTGGTTTGCTGAGATTCTTATCAAGCACTACGTGATAGATTTTTTTTCTGTTGTTAGATGGATGTGTAAGATTATCTGCCAACTCTCCGTCGTTAGTAAGAAGAAGTACACCGGTTGTCTGCTTGTCAAGTCTGCCTACAGGATATACTCTCTG
>JAQVRQ010000034.1 GCA_028700975.1 Bacteroidales bacterium
TGCCTTACAAGCAGAGGGTCGGGGGTTCGACTCCCTCTGCTCCCACAGAAGAGAGTATCAGTAATGATGCTCTCTTTTTTTTCTTTTAGCATATTCTCCAAATTTTTATTAAATTTGGTTCACACTAAAAAGTAAATATTATGTCAATACTTAATGAGCACTATATATTTAGAAATGGGGTGAAGATACCAAAGATTGGTTTTGGAACCTGGCAAATTCCTCAGGAGTCGGTTACCAATGCTGTTTTGGAAGCAATTGAAATTGGTTACAGGCACATAGATACAGCACTTGCCTACAACAATGAAAAGGGAGTGGGAGCGGCTATAAAAAGATCTGAATTAGATAGATCTGAAATATTTATCACTTCAAAGCTTCCTGCAGAAATTAAGGGATATGACGAGGCTCTTTATTCATTTGAGAAGACTATGTCAAATTTAGCTCTGGAGACTCTTGATCTTTATCTAATTCACGCTCCCTGGCCTTGGACTGAGATAGGCAAGAATTGTACAAAAGAGAATATTGAATCCTGGCGAGCATTTGAGAGAATATATAAAGAGGGTAGAGTAAGAGCCATAGGTGTATCCAATTTTTCAGTTTCAGATCTAATGGCTATTGAGAATAATTCAGATACACCGCCAATGGCTAACCAGATTGCCTTTTACGCTGGTAGAACACAGGAGGAGATATTTAACTACTGCACAAGTAAGGGGACTCTAATTGAGGCATATTCTCCACTGGCAACAGGACGAGCTTTAAAAGACACTCTTTTAAACGAGATAGCCAAAACTTATGATGTTTCAGTTGCTCAATTATTAATAAGATTTACACTTCAGCGTGGAGCTCTACCTCTCCCAAAATCAGTAACTAAAGCTAGGATTGAGGAGAATTCAAAAGTAGATCATTTTACAATTTCAGATACAGATATGGTGAAATTGAGTAGTATAAAAAACGAATACAGATAAATATGGCTTAAGATATTTTTTTGAGATCTTCAATTCCGTATAGGATCATCTCCTCTGCCTGAGAGATGAGTTCTTCATTAATAACACCCATTGTTGCGCTCCTTTCAATCTCCTTTAAAACAGGGATAGCATAGTTAAGTCCTACTACAAAAAGATCAGAGATGATCTTATGTGCTGCGAATCTTAAGGCGTCAAAATCATCGGCTTTAGCGCTATTGGTTATAGACTTTAACATTCCGGGAGCATTTTCCAGGAATAGTTCCACTATCTCCATAAAAAACTCGTGATTTCCTTCAGACATCTCTTTAAGAAGAGACATATCCGGTGCAGGGTATTTGCTGGTTTCTGTTTGTGGCATTTTCAAATTTACATTTTTATAAATTTAATAAAAAAAGGCTAATATCCTAAATGTTCTCCTTTCGCTAACCTTTGAAAATGCAATAGGTGAGTCTCAAGGGAGTATACCCAGTGATTCCAGGTGTGATTACCCGGACTAAGAATTAATATATTTTTTAATCCAATAGAGTCACATTTTTCAGCGAAGTTTACAGAGCTTTTTAATAGTCCGTCACTTTTGCCGCAGCTTACAATGATTACTCTATCTCTGAAATGTTTATCACTATTTGCCTGAAATGTAAAATTGTCAAGTCTATTTATCGCTGACTCATTTTTATAGTTTAGATTTTCAGGTGTGTATGGGCCAAGAACTTTCACCATTTCTGTACTTTTAAGACGAGTATCTTCTAGATTAAGTACACCCGACATACTTCCTGCAGCTCGAAACCTTGTTATATCATCTAAAAATAGATTAATTGCCCCGTGACCACCCATACTTAACCCTGTAATAAAGGTTTTATCGGGATCAAGGTTATACTCTTTGTGAATCAAAGGATATAACTCGTCGTTAAAAAAACTACGCCACTGCATCCCTTGTGGCACTACGCTATTAACATACCAACTATTATAGAATCCGTCAGGAGTAATTATAATGAAGCCGAATTTGTCACTTATTTGCTGGAGGTCTGCTTTGTCACTCCAGTTTTTCCAGTTTCCGCTCCAACCATGTAAGAGAAATAGTGCAGGTAAAGATTCTCCATTGTATCCCGTAGGAGTATGAATAATTACAGTGTCATTGCATCCAAGATTATTTGAGTTAATTATAATCTGCTTTTTTGCTCCGGTAGCGTTAAGGGATAATAATAAAATTGTAATTAAGAGTAATAATCTATTTTTTTTCATTTCACAATATTGGGTTAGACATCTCCAAAAATAGGTTAAATTTGCATAGATTGGAATTTTAAAAATTTAACCCAAATACAAATGGTTATAATCCAGTGGTATAAAAAATATTTTCATATACTTTTTTTAGTTTTAGCTTCAATTGTTGCAACACTTATCATTCCTGGAGAGGGTAAATTTAAATTTGAATATCAAAGAGGAAGGCCCTGGTTGTACGAAACTCTTATTGCCCCGGTGGATTTTCCGGTACTTAAAAGTGAACAGGAGCTTAGATCTGAGAGGAATTTGGCTGCATCTAAAAGTCCTCTATGCTATAATCTGGATACTGAAGCAGTATTAAAAACCAGAGAGCAAATTTCTAAAGTCTTTAATGCGAACACCTCCGATACACTTAAAAAGATCGACAAACTTCTAAATTACCTTTATGAAAAGGGGATTGCAGACATCTTGGAAGAGAGTGGAAGGTTAACTGGTGTACTTGTCTCGGAAAGAGGCTACAGAGAGTTTGAAAAGCCGGCCGCTGAAATTTTCACTGTTGAGACGGCTATGTCATATATTAAAGAGAGGTTGGATTTGGGTCTGGAGTCATCGTTGAAGCTAAAGGCGGCCATAAAACCAAATTTTAGATATAACAAAAACGCAACTGAACTTGTCAGAAGAGAGGCTATCTCTACGATATCCCCCACTAAAGGGGTGTTATATGAGGGGCAGATAATTGCTGCAAAAGGTGAAACTGTAACAGCCGAAATTGAGCAATTATTAGACTCTTACAAAGAGGAGTACGAAATAAGTATGGGCTATTCCGGAAGCATCTTGATGCTGAAATTTGGCCATTTTCTGATATGTTCTGCACTCTTTTTATTGCTATATATTATATTATATTTCTCTAAAAAAGAGGTGTTTAAAGAAAAGCGTAAGCTTTTGTTCATTATTCTATTGGTTCTGTTGTCAGTTCTTGTAACAGTTCTGGTTAGAGGTGTTAAGCCGGTTTATCTTTATGTAATCCCATATTCTGTGTTTGCTCTCTATTTGTGCTCTTTCTTTAATACAAGGGTTGTTCTACCGGTCTATCTTGTAATAGTTCTTCCAGTTGTAGTAATTGCACAGAATGGAACAGAGATATTTATGATTAATCTATTTGCAGGAAGCATTACGCTTCTTGCTTATACATACTGGAGTAGAGGATGGATGCAGTTTGCTGTAGCCTTTGGTGTTTTCCTGACTTTGTCATCATCTTTTTCTGCATTTAGAATGATTGAAGATGGTACAATTCTAGATATTAATCCGGTTTATTTTGGATATTTTGCCTGGAATGCAATACTTATTGTTGCTACTTATCCTTTGATTTATCTATTTGAAAAGTTTTTTAGTCTTCTATCAAATCAGAGACTAAGAGATTTGGCTGATACAGAAAATCCAATTCTAGCAGAGCTTTCACAAAAAGCCCCGGGTACATTTCAACACGTTCTTCAGGTTGCAAATCTTGCAGAGAGTGCCGTCTCTGCAATTGGTGGATATTCAATGCTGGCTAGGGTAGGAGCCCTTTATCACGATATCGGTAAGATAAATGACCCAATGCTTTTTATTGAAAATCAGCCTGCCGGAGCAGTTAATATTCACGAAGCATTAGATCCCAGAGATAGTGCCAGATTAATTATTAAACATGTTCAGGATGGAGTTGAAATTTCAAAAAGAGAGAAACTTCCTGCAATAATTAATGAATTTATTCAATCCCATCACGGAAAATCAAAAACACTCTATTTTTATAACAAATATTTAAATAATGGAGGAAATCCTTCAGATGAGGATATTTTTACATATGATGGAATTTTTCCCAGATATAGAGAGCAGGTAGTAGTTATGATGGCAGATGCTGTTGAGGCTGCATCCAGATCTCTAAAAAATTATAATGAAGAGTCAATATCTGAATTAGTAGAGAGAGTTGTTGGTGAGCGGGTTAAGGATGACCAACTCTCAGAGGCTGAGATATCACTAAAGGAGATAAGAATGGTAAAAGATGTATTCAAGCAAAGACTTTCCGGTATGTATCATAGCAGAATGGTCAAGCCTGTTTAAGACTTGACCAATATTCTGTGGAGATGGGCGGACTCGAACCGCCGTCCAAACAAACCATCAAAAAGCTTTCTACACGTTTATCCTCTCATTAATTGTGAGTAATGAGCTGCCGGTAGGCAGGCCACTCAAAACTTATCCTCTGTTTCTTAAGGTGCTTTAGAGGAGTCTGCACCAGCATCCTGTTTGAATGATACCCCGATTGCTGAACAGAACAGGCATAAAGTTCAGCGGGATACTCGTCACGGCCGGCCTTGCCGACGGCGATTAAGCGATTAAGCTAGGCTTAATTACGCAGCGAGTGCATAGTTATTGTTGCCAGTTATGGCTTGTGTTCCGGGATTTACGAGCCGGCTTCACGACGCTCGACGTGCTTACATTCCGATTGAGTATGCTGTCAAAACCAAAACATCCCCAATTATTAAAGAGTACAAAGTTAGATATTAAAAGTGTTAATTCAAAAATGGGGCCAGAAACCTCCAAACTCCCTCAAAGAAAGAGATTAGTCCAATCACAATAATAATGATACCTGATATCCTGTTAATCATAAGAAGCTGTCTTAATCTGAATTTTTTTCTGAAGATGTTTATTCCTGTACTTAAGAGATACCACCAAGTTGCGGCTCCAGCAAAAACCCCACCAAGGGCTGCAGTAATCATTCTGTTAGCAGCTTGAGAGTCTACCTCGAGACCAACAAATGCAAACATACCAAGTATTAGAAAAATTGCACCAGGATTTGTAATTGTCATAAGAATGGCAGAAAAGAGATCTTCCATATGTCGGTTGTTTCCGCGTGATTTTTGTCTTATCTGCTTTACAGGATTTGTAAGGTAGATTTTAAGTCCAATAAGAGCAACAACAACTCCGCCAAAAAGAAGGACAGATCTTTCGTATTCCTCAATGAATCTCTGGATATATGCTAATCCCAGGATCGCAAGAGCTGCAAAAAGGGTGTCAGTTATTGCAGCCCCTAAACCTGTTATAAATCCTGAGTTTCTACCTTTGCTTAAAGTCTTCTGAACACACATAACACCCATTGGTCCCAAAGGAATTGATGCCCCTAATCCAACCAGAAAACCCTTAACAAAGTCTATATACATATTATTTTAAAAATTAACTTTTAACCCTGCTCCTGTATTAAATGGTCTGCCATACTGAGCAAAACCTGTTCCAAGAGTCTCAAAGTAGAAAGTATTATATCTGCTATCTGTAATATTTCTCAACCAAACAGAGATCTCAAAAATAGATATTTTTACGGAACCCTCAACATCAAATGTAGAGTAAAATGGCTGAATGACATCGTTTTTTTCTGTCCAGTAAATTTTTCCAGCTCCATTATACCTTATTGCTGCCGAGAACTCTTTGAATTCACCTCGGTTTACATTCAAGGTATATACTAGGTTTGCATTAAGAGTATTTTTAGGGACAAATGGTACAAATTTACCGGAATAATCATTTTGGTTGTCTGTGTAGTCTGTGAATTTTGAATTTGTGTAACCCCAGTTTGCTGAGGCTTCAAGCTCTTTTGTCACTTTTACTGATGCAGAAAATTCTCCGCCAAAACTATATGACCTTGCTGCATTTTTAGCTACCCTGCCAAATCCTGTAGTACCTGCAAACTGAACAACTTGTTGATCTCTGCTATCTATATAGAATAATGAGGCATTAAGATTAATTATATCAGGTAAAATCCAGCCACTAAATCCAATTTCATTATTCCAGTTATATTCCGGCCTGTATGAAATTTTATCTGAAACATCTGTTTCTGCTTGAGAGCCTCCCGGCATACCCCCCATTGCATTACTTTGAATAATATCAGAGAACATCTGGATATTGTATCCTCCAGCTTTGTATCCTCTAGCGGTTGTGAGGAAGAATTTTATATCACTTTGTGGTGCGTACTGTAAAGAGATCTTTGGTAAAAATTGGCCAAAATCCTGATTATCTTCTCCTTCAATTTTTGATGTTATTTGCATTGCAATAGGTATAGGGACTCCTGGTCTTGTAAATGTAAGATCCATATTCATACCACTTAGATAGTCAAGCTTTTGTTTTTCATACTCATATCTTAATCCAAGGGTTAAAGATAAGCCATCTGTAAAGAGTCTCTTTAGTGTAACCTGGTGAAATGCCGCCAAGCCCCACGACTTTTGGTTAAACTCTCCGTAAACTGGAATAATATTATTGTTTACAATCATATGAAAAGGCATTGTGCCAGATTGAAATAATCTGTCAAAAGTGTTTTGAAAGAATCGTTTAACGCCATTGCTTCCAAATATTACCGGAGCATCAGTAAAGTTATTCTGAATAAAACCAGATAATCCGGATACAAACTGATAGTTCTTACTGTTTTCAGATTTAAAAATTGCCTCTTGAGTGAAATTTCCAAATTTCTGAGACTGTTTCATTGTGTATATGGATTCAGGAGTGAAGTCCTGATCAAGTCGCATTGTGTCATTTAGATATTGATATGCAGATATTAGATTCATTCTCCATCCTGGTGCATTATGAGTTACAACTAAACTGCTTGTATTTAGAAACCTTTTATATGAGCTGGTATCATTATAGGATGGATTATTTGTGTTACCTGTCTCTTTGTTGTATTCTCCGTATGGATATGCATTCTGATTGCTATACTCCATTTGATTTGATGCTTCAATTTTCCATTTTTTGGAAATATTGTACGCAACTCTTAATCTACCACCTGCAGAGTATCCTTCATCTGCCTTTTTTCCTGTGTAATCATTAGTGAAGAAACCACCCTCTCTGGTATAGAACCCTCCAAGTGAAAATGCAAGTCTCTCTGTAATTCTGTTTCTTGTTACAAAGCTCCCTCTGTATTGACCATAAGTTCCCATTTTAAATGACACTTGGGTTCCGGGTTTAGAAAAGGGAGATTTTGTTCTGATATGAACAATTCCACCTAAAGCGTTTCTTCCATATAGAGTTCCTTGTGGACCTCTTAGTATCTCTACTCTTTCAATATCTATGAATTCAAAATCAAAAGCACTTTTATCAATAAATGGTACATTATCTTCATATAAACCAATTGATGGAGATGGAGAAAATCTTGAACCAATTCCTCTTATATAAATTGCTGAAGTTATTTTAGAACCATAATCAGGTATAAAGAGATTTGGTACTATTCCAGATAGTCCTTTAATACTGTTTTTTCCGCTGGATTCAACTTCAGCTGAATTAAGTATACTAGTTGATGCAGGTAACTGTTTTAAAAAATAGGTCTCTTTGGGTGTCGTAATAATGGTTACCCCATCCATAACATAATTTTTAATTATTGTATCTTTGTCAGATACTTGACCATAAATCGAGAGAGATGAAAACAGAGCTAATATAAGAGCAGCTCTTTTTGAGAATCTTTTCATGTGTAATAAATGTTACAAAATTTGAACGGCGAAATTATGCATTTTACAATTAATAAAAAAACAAAAATTATATTTAGACTTGTATTAGCTGCAGTATTACTATTATCACTACCTTTTTTGTTTAAAGGATTTGGAATTTTAATACTATTTGCATTTGTCCCAATATTGATGCTCCAGAATTATATCGAAACAAACGGGGTTAAGTATGGTTGGTCAATTATATTTTCCACGTTCCTTTTATGGACTATTGCAACAACATATTGGATAGGGTATGCAAATTTCAAGGGGGCAGTTGCCTCAATGGTATTATACTCTCTCTCTTTAACCGTTTTAATCCTGTTATATGGCTGGTTTAAAAGGAGATTAGGAAGGGTTTTAGGATATACTTTTTTAATATTAGGTTGGCTAGCTTGGGAGCATCTTATGGCTCAAGGTGAGTTAAACTGGCCGTGGCTGGCACTTGGAAATGCTTTTGCATCTCTTCATAAGGTAGTTCAGTGGTATGAGTTTACTGGTGTTGCAGGAGGCACTTTATGGGCACTAATAGTATCTCTTCTTGCCTATGATATAATTGTATCCAGAAGAAATTGTGCAGCACCTCAAATGAGAGCCAAAAATATAATCCTTATAACATTTATTATTCTCCCAATTTTCCTATCTCACGCCCTCTATATTACTTACAAGGAAGAAGAGAATTCCGCCCGTTTTTTAATGCTTCAACCAAATATTGATCCATATCACGAAAAATTTGGTGGAATGACTCAAAAGGAACAAGACGAGATACTAATTGATCTTTTTAATGAAGGATACGATAATTCTGTTGATTTTATTATTGCTCCTGAAACATTTACTTCCGGAATAATTGAGAACAATCCATATGAAAGCGATTCCTTTTCAAGAATAGCCTCTTTAGCTAAGGGGATGGGTAGCTCAAAACTAATAGTTGGAGCATCTACACACTATATATATCCAATTGATGAGTATCCTGCATATAAAAAACCATCACCATCCTCCAGAAGAATTGGAGAGGGGTGGTATGATTCTCATAATTCTGCAATAATGATTGATAGTTCTGGAGCATATCAATTTTACTATAAATCAAAACTTGTTCCGTTAGTTGAGTATATGCCATTCCAAAAATATTTAAGTGGTTTAAGAATGTTTGTAATTGAACTCGGAGGATATTTTGGAAGCTATGGAAGCCAAGATAAGAGAACTCTATTTAAATCCAATGATGAAAATATTTCAATTGGGACTGCCATTTGTTATGAGTCTGTCTATGGCTATTTTTTTAGAGAGTTTGTCTTAGAGGGGGCAAATGTTATGTCAATTATTACCAACGATGGGTGGTGGCTTGACTCTCCAGGATATAAACAGCATTTGTGGTTTGACCAGTTAAGATCAATTGAAACCAGAAGATCGATAGTAAGGTGTGGAAATACAGGTATTAGCGCATTGATAGATCAACGTGGTGATATAGTTTCTCAGACAAAATGGTGGAGCAAGGAGTGGCTAAAGGGTGATGTTAATCTAAACGACAAAGTAACCACATTTGTTAAATATGGTGATTTCGTAGGACGGATTGCATACTATTCAATGCTTATTTTTATTGCACTTGCTCTTTTTGCCTTGGTAAAAACCTCAGAGAAGGTGAAGAGATAAGAGATCCAAGACCCAGTCGATCCCATTTCAAATCAATTTTATCAATTGTCTCTTGTGATGAATGGGCTTTTTCTGGCCATTCTCTGTTAAAGCCATCCTTTCCGGTGTATTTTCTTCTACTATCTGCAAGCAAATGACCATTTACAAAAGCAGTATCTCTTACTGGATCCCAATTACTTCCCCATAGCCACATAGCGTGATAATTATCACCTGTCTCTTCCCAACTATCAAGAAGGATATTTATTAATCCTTTTGTGTCATCTGCTGAATGTGTTATATGAAAAGCAATTTTTGAAGTAGTTTTATGAGCACCCCCCTCCTCTGGTAATTTTTTGGTTGCATCAATTAGCATTTTGCCACCATATCCACAAGAAGGAGATGTATGGTCAAGCACATCTGCAGGACCTCTACTAAAGTGAGTGTCTCTTTCTGGCAGGTAATTCTTAAGAATTACCCTCTCAATTTCTTTCTTATCTCTAATGTCAATATCCTCATCAGTGACAATAAGTGTCTTACAGAACATCATCTGGCCGGCACCCCATAGGGCGTGAGCTACCTTAATTCCTTGTCCCGGATAATTTTTCTCAATTTTAGCTATTGCAATGTTATGACCAACGCCCTCTTCAGGGAGATGAAGCTCCTTAATCTCAGGAACCATAGTGAATTGTATAGGGGTGAGAAAGATTTTTTCTGTTGCAATTGCAATGTACTTATCTTCCTGTGGAGGAATTCCTACAATTGTTGCCGGGTAAATAGCCTCTTTTTTGTGAGATATACAGGTAATATGCATTCTTGGATAGAGGTCTGCAAGTGAATAAAACCCTGTGTGGTCTCCAAACGGGCCTTCCATAACAGGTGATTCTTTCGTGTCAATGTATCCTTCAATTATGAAGTCACAGTCTGCTGGAACCTGAAGAGGCTGAGTAAGACAATCAACCAGTGAGACTGCCTTATTTCTTAGAAATCCTGCAAGCATATATTCATCAATACCCTCAGGAAGTGGAGCTGTAGCTGCATAAGTGTATACAGGGTCACCTCCAAGTGCAACGGCAACAGGAAATTTACTCTCTTTGCATTTGGAAAATTGTCTTGCTCCAGTCTTATGCCTGTGCCAGTGCATTCCGGTTGAATTCTCGTTAAATACTTGCATCCGGTACATTCCAACATTCCGAATTCCTGTAATTGGATCTTTTGTGTGGACAAGAGGTAGTGTTATAAATTTACCTCCGTCTTCTGGCCAGCATTTGAGAATTGGAAGTCTGTTAAGATCTGGTTTATGGAGTATTACCTCTTGACAAGCTGCAATTCCTCTGTGAGGCTTTGGCATCCAAGATGCAGCACGACCCAGAATAGGAAGAGCTTTCAGTTTCTCCTGCAAAGAGCCTCTTTGCTGTGATATTTGTTTTATGAGATCTTTCATAGAGTTTGAAATCTCGTCAAACGATTCAGCACCAAGAGCATATAGGATTCTTTTTTCTGAACCCATCATATTTGTAAGAACTGGATATGTGCTTCCTGTATTTTCAAAAAGAAGTGCTTTTCCTCCATCAATCTCCTTGCTTACTCTGTCTGTTATCTCGGCAATTTCAAGCACAGGGTCAACAAACTCTTTAATTCGAACAAGCTCATTTTTTGATTCAAGAAACTCAACAAATTCCTTTAAACTTTTATACATCTTTTTATCTTGTTGCCTCCTCCAGGAGGTAAAAAATTGATTTAAAAGATATGCCACTATGTTTTGAGAGGCCAATTTCACAAGTTCTAGATGTAGCATAACCCTCTGAACAACCTTCGCTCTGTTTCTTAATATTTCTTAATCCGTGTTTATTAAGTTCAGGCAGAAGAAAGCCTCTGTCTCCTGCAAAACCACAGCAATTACTATCTATTACAACAACTTCCTCTGCGCATAGTTCTGCAATATGTTTTAAATGTTCATCAACCTCCATTTTCTTTGCACTACATACTGCAAATAGGGATATTTTTCTATTTAGTTTGTTTATATTTAGTTTGTTAATTAAAAATTCAGTTGCAAATTCTGCTGGCTCGTATAGTTTAAGTCTCTCTCCAAAATTCGTTTTCATTGTGTATAGGCAAGGGCTCATATCACAAAGTATTGGGTATTTGCCATCTTCTGAAGCTACTCTTAAAGCCTCTTCTAACTTATCTGAAGCCAATTGTCCGGCCTCAACAAAACCTTTTGATGAGAAAGCCATTCCGCAGCAAAGAGAGTCTTTCCCATCTGGATAAATTAGCTCCATTCCAGCTCGTTTAATAAGTATCTCTGTAATTTTTGTTATCTCTAATGCTTCTGAGTACTCTTTTGAAACTCCCATACTTCTTGTAATGCAAGAGGGGAAATATACAACCTTTTGTTTCTCTTCAGAAGATTGTATTTGTTTTGGTTTTATAGTTTGCGCGCCCTTTGGAAAGTATTCATTCCAAAGGGGTACGACTCCTCCGGTTACTTTATGCATCCCTGTTGCTACAGCACCAAATAGTTTTTTTCCGGTTATGAGTCTAAGGTAGTAAAGTGTATTAAGACCAATTCTCATACCTTTTGTAACTCCTCCCATACCGGCAGCTAAAGATTTTGCGATTTTTTCTGCTCTCTCTGAGTGATTTTCGTGTCTTAACTCCTTAACAAGTTTTCCGGTATCTATCTTTACTGGGCATTTTAAGGCACAGAGTCCGTCTGTTGCGCAAGTATCAAGTCCAGCATAACTGAAAAGTTTAGATAGTTCAGCTGCAATATGAGGCTCATCTCCGGTTCTTTGAAGTCTGCAAATCTCTCTGTATACAGTTATTCGCTGTCTAGGAGAGAGAGTAAATCCTTCAGATACACATCCACCTTCGCAAAAACCACACTCCATACATTTATCTACAATCTCTTTGGCTGGAGGTAGTGGTTTGAAATTTTTAAGATGAATCTCTTTATCTTCGTTAAGAATTACTCCTGGATTGAGTAACCCTTTTGGGTCAAAGAGATTCTTTATCTCCTTCATCATTTTGAATGCTGCTGTACCCCATTCCATTTCCACATATGGTGCCATATTCCTGCCTGTGCCGTGCTCTGCCTTTAAAGACCCATCGTATTTGTTGACAACCATTTTGGAAATTTCATCCATAAAAGCACCATATTTGTCAATCTCTTCCTGTTTTGAAAAGTCCGGATTGAACATAAAGTGAAGATTCCCCTCTAGTGAATGGCCAAATATTACTGCTTCCTGATAGTTGTACTTTTCAAAAAGGGACTGAAGTTGAAGGGTCCCTTCTGCTAATCTATCAATTGGAAAACATATATCCTCAATTATTGGGGTTGTTCCGCTCTCTCTCATTGCAGCAACGGTTGGAAGAGTCTCTTTTCTGATTTTCCAAAGTGATGCCTGAAGTTTTGAGTCTGTGGTAAAACTTATAGGAAGCTCTGTCTCAATAGAAGATATGCTATCAGTAATTAGTGAAACATTCTCGTTAAGATGCTCTTCGTTATCTGCCCTTGTTTCAACAAGTAAGGCAGCTGCCTTAGGGGATATTGTTTTGATAAAATCGGGAACTCCTTTTGTTGACTGAACAGATCTTACTGCAGCCCTGTCCATTATTTCAGCTGCATAAACAGGTTGTTTTTTTAATATCTGTACGGCTTTACAAGCTTGTTCAATAGTTGGATAAATTATCAATGCAAGAGCTTTATGTCTATGATCAATAACAGTGTTGAATATTATTTCTGAAATAAAACCAAGTGTTCCCTCTGATCCTATCATCAGATGTTTTATGATATCAATACCATCTGAATAATCTGTCAAGGCATTCAGGCTATATCCTGTTGTATTTTTTATTTTGAATTTTTTTACGATTCTAGCGTTTAGATCCTGGTCTGCCTTGACTCTTTTAGCAAGATTCTCAATCCCGTCAACTAACGCTTTATGAGAAATTCTAAAGTTATTGCAACTCTCTTTATCTGATGTGTCTAATATTGATCCATCGTGTAAAACTACTCTTATATCAGAGACTGTCTTATATGAGTTTTCAGCAGTTCCGCAACACATCCCCGAAGCGTTATTTGCAACAATTCCTCCAATCATTGCTGCATCAATTGATGCCGGATCCGGACCAATTTTTCTGCCATACTTTAGGAGCCTGTTATTGGCTTGCTGTCCTCTTATTCCTGATTGCAATTTTATCTTTGCCCCATCGTCAAGGATTGAATAGTCTGTCCACCCGTGGGTTGCAATAACAAGCACTGAATCTGTTATTGCTTGTCCGGATAATGAAGTCCCTGCAGCTCTAAAAGTAAGTGGAATGTTCAATTGTGCCGCTAACTTTATTGTTGATGTAACCTCTTTTTCATTGTGTACTTTAACAACAAGTTTTGGAATAAGTCTGTAGAATGACGCATCTGTCCCAAAGGCCAAGGTGCTGAGTGAATCGTGAAGTAGTCTCTCTTTGGGGACCTCCCTTGAAAGGAGTTCATAAAACTCCTTATATTTACCTGTTATCATTTAATTATACTATTAAGGGTTGCAAAATCAATATTTTTTGCGATAATTTTTCGCTTTCTGTCAATTAAAATTGAAGATGGTACTCTTTCTGCCTCATATATTGTAAAAATAGAGTCTGAACCATAATTAGCTGGTGATAAGAGATCCCATTTAAGCTCTTTTGAATTTTTGTAAGATTTTGATCTTTCCGGAGTCCCCATTGGATATATGGCAACTACTTTCAAGCCTTTTTTTCTTAAGCTTTTATACTGTGATTTTAACAAATCTGTGAAGATGTTGCAAGCAGGGCAGTTAGGATCTGTGAAGTAAATAAGAGTATATCTAGAACAAGACTCAATTTTTTTTACAATTTTTCCACGTGTATTAATTAATGGAAATGAGGGAAATTCTGCTCCAACTCTGTTTGATTCAGTTCTTTTAACCATTGATATAACCCAATTTAACGGATATCCAGGGTCTTCCCAATAGGTGACAAATGGAATGATAAAGTTTTTGGCAACAATAAGTGAGGCCTCATTTCTATTCTTCTCTTCTGAATATAAAAGTTCTTCATAAATAAATGAAAAGATACTTCTGTAAAGATCTTTCTCATTATGAACTGTTAAACGGTTAAAGAGCACTTGAAACGATTCTTTAACTGATAGTGAATCATCATAGTCTACAGCCTCCATATAAGCAGCTGCAAATCTTGTGGCCTGATTTTTTAGCTCCTGCTCTTTCTCATTAAGTTTTTTAATAAGTTCTTTAATTGATTTTGGATCAAGATTTCTACCCACTATTATTCCATTTTTGTCTAAAAGAAATATCTGCGGAGTTTTAATAACGTTATATAATCTCTGAAAGTCACTGGAGTAGGAGGGGTCTGTTGCTATTATCCAGTTTGTTGGGATTATCCCTATCATCTTTTTGACAGAGGGTAAGGCTTTTGAAGAATCAGGATTTGTATATACAGAAAATACTTTCAATCCATCTGCTTCAAGCGAGTCAGATAATTTATAAATTTGAGGGATTTCTGTTTTGCAAATTCTGCACTCATCGTTGAAAAATAGTAAAAGAGTATATTTATATCCAAGATTGTTCAATAGAGAGATGCTATCTCCTTGTAAATCACTCATAACTAAATCAGGCGCCTCTAACCCAATGAGAGAGTGCTTGTTAAATTCAACAAATAGCTGAATATCTGTTTGTTTTAGTCCTGGAGGTGGTAGGAACTTTCCGTTAATAAAATAATTTTCTGCGATGTGGATTGCAACAACTTCAAGTCCCATTATATTGGTATCTCTAAACATAGTAAATAACCTCCCTGCAATATATGAGGAGAGTTCATTCTTACTCCCGGATAAAATTAATTTATCTGAAGCCTGAATGAGTGAATCAGGATTAAGAGGAATCGTAGAGATATATGTTGAGATATATTTGTCTAGAACTACAGATAACGAATCCCCTCTCTCTAATACCTGACCAAAAGAGGAGATACTACAGGATAGGATTACAATTAAAAATGTTAGAGTACTTTTTCTGTTCATTCTATTTTCTTAGACTCAGTCTCTTGGAGATGTCCACTCCTTTTACGAGGAACATCTGAGCATCGCCTCCGTTTAATAGTACATCCCTGACAACTGTTGATGTGATAAACGAACACTCTGCGCTTGATGGGATAAATACTGTCTGAATATTTGGCGACATTTTATAGTTTGCTTGTGCAATAACTTGTTCAAAATCAAAATCTGTAGTAGAGCGAATACCTCTGATAATAAATCCAGCATTACAAGAGTTGCAAAAATCAATTGTTAGTCCTGTGTATGATTCTACTTCTACTCCCTCTAATCCAGCGACAGATTCTTTGATAATCTCTATACGCTCATCAATGGTGAAAAGTCCGGATTTACTTGTGTTATAGCCAACAGCTACAACAATATTGTCAAAGACTCTTAATGAGGATTTCAGGACATCTAGATGACCTTTTGTAAAGGGGTCAAATGACCCTGGAAAAACAGCTTTTCGTATCATTATTAACAATCAATTATACAGCTGAAGACATATGTCGCCGGGCCTGTAAGTTTAATGTCTGTATAATTATCTTCTCCTGTATATGTGAATTCAACGGTTAATTCTCCTCCTCTTGTTTCAATTATGTTTTTAACCTTTTGAGGTGTTTTAATATCTAAATTATTATAAGAGAATTTGTTTCTTGTAAGGAGTTTATGATATGCAATAGAGGAGGCTGTTACACCAGTTCCACAGGATAGAGTTTCGTCTTCAACTCCTCTTTCGTACGTTCTAACAGTAATTCGCTGCTCTTTCTCCTCTTCAAATTTAGGTATGTTAAATCTTCCCCAGTTGCCCTGAACAAAGTTTACGTTGGTCCCTTCCGGGAAATGCGGGTGGTGTCTCCAAAGTTTGCCCTGTTCTCTCACATCATAGTCGTGAACATTTTCTACAAAAATTACCAGATGAGGAGAGCCGGTGTTTAACATATAGCTTTTTGGAGAGTAATCCTTAACGCTTGTTACATCAGAAATACTTAGCCTTACAATACACTTGGTTGGAGAGTAATTCAAAATCTCTGCTTCGTGAACACCATCTACTGCATCAAAAATATATTTTTTAATCCCTTTATGAGCAGCGAAAGCCACCAATGATCTGCCTCCGTTTCCGCACATAGTACCCTCCTTTCCGTCTGCATTGTAAAATGCCATTGAAAATGAGTATTTATCACTTTTATTCAATAACATTAATCCATCAGCTCCGATGCCGAATCTTCTGTCACACAGGTATTTGATTTGATCAACTGAAAGTTCAATTGCCTCCTCTCTATTGTCTAATATTATAAAATCGTTTCCTGTTGCCTGATATTTGTATGCGGTAATTTTCATTATTTTTGGTCCTCTTCATTTTTAAAGAGGCTGTTGTCTGTGTTTAAATACGCTCTCTCTAAATCTAGTAAATAGCTTTTTTTGTCTATTCCTATTGCAAATCCTGTCAGTTTGTTATTAGCACCAATAACTCTGTGGCAGGGAACTACTATTAGTAGTGGATTCATCTTACAGGCAAGACCTACAGCTCTGCTTGCATCTTTTGTCTCCACAACGGCGGCAATCTCTCCATAGGTTTTAATTTGTCCATATGGAATATTTTGAAGTTCCTCCCATACCTTTTTCTGGAAGTTTGTTCCTTTGAGCTCTATTGGAAGATGAAATACTTTTCTTTTCTCTTGAAAATATTCGTCCAGTTGTTTAACTGTTTCAATTAGTATTGGGTGGTTATCTGTTCTTTTAAATGTGCAGTCTTTGTCTTCACTCAGGTATTCTACGCTAATTAGATTTGAGTCATTGCAGATGATTTTTAGTCTTCCCAAAGGTGTTTCGTGAGTTGTAGCGAAAAGATTCTCCATTTTTAATTTTTGTATCTCTTTTACCATCGATTTAGCGACCTTTTCGGAAGCGCCTTCACCACCTAGTAGATTTTTAACTTTTTTGTAGCCAGATAATATTCGCTTCCTATCTCTTCCTTTAAGAATTTTTTCTGTTTCTCTAGAAATATTTTCAGGAGTACAATTCCATTGAAGAAGCTCTTTTACAAGCTCTTTGTTAAGAATAAGATTGACAAGGCTGGCAAATTTTACCTTAATTATAAATTTTCCAATGTAAGCTGTAATTGGGTTAAGTCCATAGCATACTACCTGAGGTGTTCCAATTATACCAGCTTCAAGGCTTGCAGTTCCTGATGAGACCACTGCAGCTTCTGAATGTTTAAGAATTGAATATGTCTCCCCGAAAATTAGCTTTATCCTGCTACCTTTTAAAAGAGTTTCATAAAAGCCGGCTTCAATTGAGGGTGCTCCTGCCAACAAAAGTTCGTAATTTTTGAAATCATTTTCAAGGATTCTTAGTTTGGGAAGCAGGTAATTGATCTCGTGCTTCCTACTCCCGGCAAGAAGAGCAATTGATGGCCTCTCTTCAAGATTGTGTCTCATTAGAAATTCTTCACGAGGTTCATTTACAGCTTTATTAGAGAGAATACTATCATAAAGTGGATTTCCAAAATAGAGTGTATTTAGGTTATGAGACTTGAAATACTCTTGTTCAAATGGAAATATAATATATATTCTGTCTAAATATTCTTTTAGTTTTTTTATTCTGGATTCTCCTCTTGCCCAGACTTTTGGAGGTATGTAGTAGAAGGTTTTAAAGCCTCTTTCCTTTGCATATTTTGCAATTCTAAGATTAAATCCTGGATAATCAATAAGAATAATAACATCCGGGTTCCACGACTGTATATCTTCTTTACAAATTATAAGATTCTTTCTTATCTTTTTGAGTTTGGAGACAACCTCCACAATACCCATTACGGCAGTATCTTTGTAATGTTTAACAAGTCCGTCAGAGACCTCAGACATATAATCTCCACCCCAAAACCTAAATTCAGCAGAAGAGTCCTCTTTTTGAAGACTTTTCATAAGATTGGAGCCGTGCAGATCACCGGATGCCTCCCCCGCTATGAGGTAATAACGCATAATTGTTAATTTAAATGATTGTTACATATGCCAAAGTTTAGAAAGTCGCTCAACTTCACTATAATCTGTAGAGTCTATTTGATGAGGAACAATACTGATGTATCCCTCTTTAACTAAATTATGGTCTGATTCTCTGTTTTGAGGTTCTAAATTGAAAAATTCGCCTGTCATCCAGTAGTAATGAAATCCGTATGGATCTGTTCTCTCTTCAAACTCTTTAATCCATTGACCCTTGCCTTGATGACAAAATTTAATTCCTCTTATAGACTCTTTATTACAATCCGGGAAGTTTACATTAAGATAAATGCCCTGTTTTGGAGGATTTTTTAGATAGGAGTCAACAATAATTTTACCAAAATGGAGTGATGCCGAGAAATCAATATCTCTGTGATGTGAGTAATGAGAGAACCCAATTGATGGTATTCCATAAACGGTACCTTCAGCAGCTGCCCCAAGCGTTCCCGAATATAGTGAGGCTATAGATGCATTTGATCCGTGATTTATTCCTGATACTAATAAATCTGGTGGTTCGTTAGTAAATAGCTGGTTCATAGCCATCTTTACACAATCTGCTGGAGTGCCGCTACAAGCATATATTTTAAGACCTTTCTCGCTTTTAAGTTCTGTAAGTCTCAAGGGCTTACCTATAGTTAGAGCAGCTGACATCCCGGACATAGCTTCAAAAGGAGCAACAACTGTAATGTTACCATATTCTTTCATCATCTCTGTAAGGGCTGAAATGCCTTTTGACTTCACCCCGTCATCATTGGTTATCAATATGTTGAGCTTGCCTCGTTTCTTGTCCATAAACTTTTTGAATAAATAATACTTATAATCTGCGAAGTTAATAATTTTGGCACGATTTTGCATAAGTTCTATTTTTTGTAACTTTGCAGCGTTATTCTAAGAAGTTTGAATCAAAACATAAATATTTTAAAACAATGAGTAAAATTAAAGTAGGTATAAACGGTTTCGGCCGTATTGGAAGACTTGTATTCCGTGCCGCACAAGAGAGAGAGGACATTCAGGTTGTTGCTATTAATGACCTAATTGATGTTGATTATATGGCATATATGCTTAAATATGACACAGTTCACGGTCGCTTTAACGGTGATGTTGATGTGAAAGATGGCAAATTAATTGTTAATGGTCTTCCTATTAGAGTTACTGCTGAGAAAAACCCAGCTGATCTTAAATGGGCAGAAGTAGGTGCAGAATATGTTGTTGAATCTACAGGCCTTTTCTTAACAAAAGAGAAGTGTGAAGCACATATTCAAGCTGGTGCAAAAAGGGTAATTATGTCTGCTCCTTCAAAGGATGACACTCCAATGTTTGTATATGGTGTAAACCATAAAAAATATGCAGGTGAGCAATTTGTTTCAAATGCCTCTTGTACAACAAACTGTTTAGCTCCAATTGTTAAAGTTCTAAACGAAAACTTTGGTATAGTTGAAGGTCTTATGACTACTGTGCACGCAATGACAAATACTCAGAAAACCGTCGACGCTCCATCTGCAAAGGATTGGAGAGGTGGTCGCGCAGCTTCTGGTAACATTATCCCTTCTTCTACCGGCGCAGCTAAAGCAGTTGGAAAGGTTTTACCTGAGATGAATGGTAAGCTAACTGGTATGTCTTTTAGAGTTCCAACAGTTGATGTATCTGTTGTTGACCTAACTTGTCGTCTTGATAAGCCGGCTACTTATGAAGAGGTTAAAGCTGCTATGAAAAAAGCATCTGAGGGTGAACTTAAAGGTATTTTAGGTTATACTGAGGATGCCGTTGTTTCATCTGATTTTATAACAGATCCTCGCACATCAATTTTTGATGCAGAAGCAGGTATCTCGCTTAATCCTCATTTTGTTAAAGTTGTTTCCTGGTATGACAATGAGTGGGGCTATTCAAATAAGGTTCTTGATATGCTTGCACATATGGCTACTGTTAAGTAACTGATACTTTACATT
This sequence comes from Bacteroidales bacterium, assembly GCA_028700975.1. Taxonomy (GTDB): domain Bacteria; phylum Bacteroidota; class Bacteroidia; order Bacteroidales; family UBA932; genus Bact-08. The sequence goes on from JAQVRQ010000034.1 coordinate 20,293, forward strand.
ACAGATTTCAGAGGGCGACTAAAATGATAGTTGCCCTCATTTTTTTGCATATATTTGTGTTCAAAACTAAAACTATGGGAATACGAAAGAAGATATCTTTGGGATTCGTTGTTATTGGTGCCATCCTATTTCTTTCCAGTTTGATAGCCATATTTGAATTCAACAGAATGCGCCACTCTGTTGCTGCGCTTATGACAGATAACATAAACAGTATCAATACTTCAAGGTTACTTTTGGAACTAACTGATGAATATAATTTTACTCTTTTAAGTACTGTTATTCTTGATTCTGCAATGGATTCACAAAATCTTATATATGATAAGAGATTTGAAAATTATATAT
>JAQVRQ010000002.1:0-3950 GCA_028700975.1 Bacteroidales bacterium
AGGGGCTTTACATTCAGCAAGTAGAAGAGGCTTTCCTTTTCTGTCGTGAACTACAAGATCTCCCCGGTATCTGTTACCATTAAGGAGAATTGAATATTCACAAGTCATAAGAGCAAGGGGATATCTCTTTCTTTTCGAGAGCATAAGTATGAGTTGTTGTCTGACATCCTCTTCGGGTGTTAAGGCAACCCTCTTTTTTCTTATTGGGTCAAAAATAGTAGCTCTCATTATCAGCTTTCTGCTTGAAGGGACAAAGATATAAAATTTGCCCGTTATACCCTTTTTGTCTATTTTTAGCCAATCATAAATAGATATGGCTAAAGCGACATCACAATCTACTACAGAGAGTTTCAAGAAGATAATTGCCGAGATTAAAGAGGGCAGGTTCAGAATGTTTTATATTCTATCCGGAGAGGAGCCTTATTATGCCGATATTATCACTAAGGAAATAATGGAGAGAGCAATCACTCCAGAGGAGAGGGGCTTTAACCAATTGCTTCTATATGGGAACGATACAGACTCCAGGCAAGTTGCCGAGGCTGCCAGAAGATTCCCTATGATGTCTGCAAGACAGCTTGTTGTTGTGAGAGAGGCTCAGTTGCTTAAAAATTTGGATCCACTGGAAATGTATATTCAGAATCCACAACCTACAACTATCCTCATTATATCTTTTACCGGAAAGCAGCTGGACAAACGGACAAGGTTTTATAAAGCAGCCTCAGGTTCAAAATCCGGTTATTTTTTGGAATCTGCTCAAATGAAAGATTATGAAATTGCCGGTTGGATCTTTCAATATATAAAAGAGAGAGGATTAACAATAGATGACAGAGCGGCCTCTATGTTAGCAGAATTTAGTGGAACAGAACTGAGAAAACTTGTTGTTCAGACAGATAAAATACTACTTAATATTGAAAAGGAGTCTACTAAAATTACGGCAGAGGATGTTGAGAGGAACATTGGTATTAGCAGAGAATATAATGTTTTTGAACTTGCAAACGCACTTTCGTTCAAGAATAAAGAGAAAGCTTTTAAAATTGTAAAGCACTTTGCACTCAATGAAAAGCAATACCCTTTTGTAATGATATTGGCTGGCCTATTCAGCCATTTCTCCAGGCTTCTTAAATATCACTCTCTGGCTATCTCTTCCAACGGACGAGTAAGTGACTCCGCAGCTATGAGTATTGGAATCTTCAGGTTTAATCAGAAAGAGTTTGAGGTAGCTTCAGGTAACTATCCATTAAAGAGATGTATGTCTGTTATTGCAATAATCAGAAAATACGACCAGATGGGTAAAAGCAACGAGAGAGGCGAGGCTTCTGACGGAGAGCTTCTGCAGGAGATGGTTGCAAGAATTATTAGTTAGTCACAAACCTCTCTTTTAACTCTTCCTGAAACAGAGGTAAAAATTTCATAAGTGATTGTATCCAGCAAATTTGCAAGATAAATAGCTGACGGATTCTCTCCGAATATTGTTACAATATCTCCAACTTTCACATCACATCCTGTAACATCCATCATAAACATATCCATACAGATATTTCCAATTGTTGGAGCCATATGTCCGTTTATGCTAAAAGATATATTCCCTCTTCCAAGATGTCTGTTAATTCCATCTGCATAACCAAGAGGAATTGTTGCTATTTCACGTACTTCGTCCCCAATTCTACCGTACCTTCCGTATCCTATACTTCTGTTACTTACCTTGCTAACATTTATTACAGGAGCCTGAAGCTCTGCTGCCGGCATAAGATAACTACTACCATCCACATAGGATGACCCATATAGACCGATTCCAAGTCTCACCATATCAAATTGATATTGAGGATATCTCAAGATGCCTGAAGAGTTTAGGATGTGCTTAATGGGTTTATAACCCAGTTCGTCAGAGATTTTTGAGTACATTTCTGAAAACTCATCAATCTGATTTAATGTGAAGTTGTCGTGGATTATGTACTCAGCAGAGGAGAGATGAGAGAAGATTGATTTTACATTTATATAGGTATTCTCCTTTAGAAAATCTGTAAGTTCAATTAGTTGCCGAGGGTTAAAACCAACCCTACTCATCCCCGTATCAAGTTTAATATGAACAGGATAATCTCTTTTACCTGCTTTTTTGACACTCTCAACAAACTCGAAAGCCGTTTCAAATGAGGCTAAACTGGGTTCCAGACCATACTCAATTATCTCTTCAAAACCGCCTGTTCCCGGAGTTAAGATTATAATTGGTAACTTAACACCCGCTTTTTTTAGTTTTATACCCTCACAAGGGAAGGCTACACCTAGATAATTGGCCCCAAATCCTTCAACAAGACGGGCTATTTCCACATCGCCGTGCCCATAGCCATTTGCCTTGACAAGGACAAGCATTTTAGTTGATTCTGTGATTTTTGAGTGATAGTACTTATAGTTGTGAAGCAGGTTTTTTCTGCTAATTCTGAGGGTAGAATGATGCATTGGAATTTTTTTTCAAACACAAAGTTATAAAATGTTTAAAAAAAAGTTTTACATATTGAAAAACTTTATACATTTGCGCCCGAATTAACAAACAAACCTTAAAATTTTATTAAAATGAAAGTAAAATCATTTTTCGCACTTGCTGCCCTTAGTGTAGCACTTGTATCTTGCGGGACCAAAGAGGCTCCTGTATCAGAACAATTAGTAGGAGAGTGGACCGGTATGGATGCAATTACAGTAACTGTACTTGACTCTACAGGAACTCCTGCAACTCAGATGATGGAAGCTCCAATTGAAGTTCAGTATCTTTCAGACAGCACATTTACTGCAGTTGTTATGGTTAACGACAGCACAAATGTAACTCTTGGTGCAGTTGCAACTGTAGCTGATGCTCTTGTAAATTTTGCAGGAACAATGAATTGTGCTAAAACACTGGAAGTTTCCGGTAACATTACTCTTCAGGGAGCAGACACTCTTGTAATCAATTACACAGGTGTAAACACTGAAGCAGGTCTTACTCACGAAGGTAAAGCAGTTGTAGTTCGCAAAGCTAAAACCGAAGTTGTAGAAGAGGTTCCGGCTCAGTAATCAATAACCTTTGGTTATTGCGTTGAAGCAGTGGCGACAAATTGGTTCGTAGGTGTCTTTTTCACCAAGAACGACCAATTTGTCGCTTTTTGTTATTCTATGTGAATGGTGTGCAAGATTACCACATCTTACACAAATAGCGTGAACCTTTGTAACATACTCTGCAACTGCCATAAGCTGAGGCATAGGGCCAAATGGATTTCCTAGATAGTCCATATCAAGACCCGCAATTATGACACGGACTCCATTTGCAGCAAGCTGTTGGCAAACATCTACAAGTGAGCTATCAAAGAATTGAGCCTCATCAATACCAACAACCTTAACATCTGATGCGTATAGAAGAATGCTTGCAGGAGAATCAACGGGAGTAGAACGAATAGAATTTGAGTCGTGAGATACAACTTCAGATTCAGAATATCTGATATCAATCATAGGTTTGAAAATTTCCACCCTCTGATTGGCAAATTTTGCCCTCTTAAGACGTCTTATCAACTCCTCTGTTTTACCGCTGAACATAGAGCCGCAAACCACCTCTATCCACCCCTCCTTTTTTGCACTTTCTAAAAACATTTTGTTTACTTTTGTACCAGTACAAAGATAATAAGAAGGATGCACAATATTGAAAAAGTATCGGAAATTAAGAGTACCATTTCTGCTCTTTTAAAAAACCTAGAGATTGTAGAGAGAGGTAATTCTCTTCCTGAGTCAAAATGGGAAGAGATGATGATTCAGTCTGATATTGTCAGGGAAAAACTGGTAACAATGAGAGCTCAAGAGGTTAGAGATATGATAGAAAAGCTTTCGGCCAACGAAGAGGTTAAGCGTGTAGTTCAGTCATTTACAGAGCTTAGGCGAGCCTTCTCTGACCTTCAGCTTAATGTCTCAAAATCTGTTATTCCAATGTCATC
>JAQVRQ010000002.1:4050-7427 GCA_028700975.1 Bacteroidales bacterium
AAGATGAGGGAGAGGAGATTGAACTCTTTGCCGATGAGGATAGAGGTGCGGATTCAAATATTTTGGATACTGCACGCCATTCAAGGCACTCCTGGAGAACAGACCTCCCCGGGAGTAGGGTTGATGATATAAAACACGCAATTACCTTAAATGACAAGTTGTATTACATTAAAGAGTTGTTTAATGATGACGAGGAGCAGTACAGACTTAGCATTGACAGACTTAACGAGATGAGAAATCTTGATGAAGCGGTAGACTATATAAGAGGAGCCTTTCCGGAGTGGGATGAAGATTCATCAGAGGTATACAGATTTCTTATGATTCTAAGGAGACGATTTGATGTCTAAACTGACTATTATACCAACTCCAATAGGGAATCTTGAAGATATTACGCTTCGTGCTATAAGATTGCTTCAGGAGGCAGATCTTATTCTGGCTGAGGATACACGTACAAGTTCTGTCCTTATGAAAAAGTATGGTATTACAACCAGAATGGAGTCACACCATAAGTTTAACGAACATAAAAAGGTTTCAGCTGTCGCAGATAGAATTGAGAGCGGAGAGAATGTCGCTCTTATATCAGATGCAGGCACACCAGGAATATCTGATCCCGGTTTTTTGTTGTCACGTATATGCAGCGAGAGGGGAATTGAGGTTGAGACACTGCCTGGTCCAACTGCCTTTGTCCCTGCACTGGTAAACTCGGCCTTGCCTATGGACCGCTTCTGCTTTGAGGGTTTTTTACCGATGAAAAAGGGGAGGCAAACCAGATTAAAAGAGCTTGCTGAAGAGAAGAGGACAATGATTTTTTACGAATCGCCATACAGATTGGTAAAGACTCTAACACAACTTGCAGAGTATTTAGGTGGAGAGAGAGTAGTATCTGTTTCCAGAGAACTATCCAAGATTCACGAAGAGAACAGGAGAGGGACACTTATTAATTTGGCAGAATGGTACACAAAAAACGAACCTAGGGGAGAAATTGTGATAGTAGTTGATGGAAGAAAAGATTAATATTTTTTAACATTAAAAAAGGAGGAGAGAGATGAGAAAAAGAGGTGAGATGACAAGGTCTTATGCAAGGGGCATAGTGGCCTTGATTTTTTTTGTTCTTGCAGTACAAGTTGCAATTTTCACAATCAAAAGCTACGAAAATAATCTACTCTATGAAAGTAGAGAACAAGTTGCAGTAAAAGACTCAGTAAGAGAGAAAGAAACTAAGCCGGAGCGGCCACCATACTGGGAGAAAAAAAACGTCGCAAAGCAGTCTGTAGTTAAATCAAGAAGAGACATTATGATTTCAGATGCAGATGCAAATGCAGATGCAGATGCAGATGTAGAAAGTGGTAGTGAAATTGAGAAGAGGAGAGAGGAGTATGTTCCAATTAATTTAAGATCAATTTCTTCAACTGGAAAGATTGAGTTAAACTCAGCAGATTCAGTTGATCTTGTATCACTTCCAGGCATTGGACCCTTTTATGCTTCAAAAATTTTAAATTATAGAAAAAGATTGGGTGGATTTGCTTTTAAAGAGCAGCTTATGGAAGTATATGGTATTGATAAAGAGCGCTTCTCAATTTTTGAAGAGAGAGTTTGGGCAGATACTTCTCTTATTTCTAAAATTAAAGTCTCAGAGGCACCTCAGGAATTGCTATCAACAAATCCCTATATTGGAGCCTATGTTGCTCGAGCAATTATTAAATTCAGAGAGCTTGAAGAGGGAAGAGTTGCAACACTAGCAGAACTGGTTGCAAACAGAATAATTAAGGAGGAGTTTGTTAAAATTCTTAAATATTATCTTGAGTGATTAAGGATTTAATATCTTTGTGCTCAACTAACCAAATAATATTCTTATAGATGAGTATTGTCAGATGTAACAATGTGGTTAAACGTTTTAACCAGTTTACGGCACTTGACAGTGTTTCAATTGATGTACCTGAGGCATCCATTTTTGGTCTATTAGGCCCTAATGGAGCAGGTAAAACAACACTGATCAGGATTATTAATCAGATAACAATGCCGGATGAAGGGGAGGTATTTTTCAAGGGCAAGCCCTTACAACCTTCAGATATTGAGTATATAGGCTATTTGCCTGAAGAGAGAGGTCTTTATAAAAAGATGAAGGTGGGAGAGCAAGCAATGTATCTGGCCAGGCTTAAAGGGATGAGCCACTCCGAGGCCTCCACAGAGCTTAAACAATGGTTCATAAAGTTTGGAATTCAAGCTTGGTGGAATAAAAAAGTTGAGGAGCTCTCAAAGGGTATGGCTCAGAAGGTTCAGTTTATAACAACTATCCTTCACAAGCCATCGTTACTGATATTAGATGAGCCTTTTAGCGGATTTGATCCGGTAAATGTTCAGATTATAAGAAATGAAATCTTGAATATGAAGGCTAATGGGACAACCATTATTCTATCAACACATAATATGGAATCTGTTGAGGAGCTTTGTGATAATATAGCTCTGATCAACAAATCAAAACTCATCCTATCAGGAGGGCTTGATCAGATAAGAAGAGATCATGGGAAGAATGAAGTGGAGCTTATCTATAGAGGAGATAGTAATGCTATTACTCCACAGGATTCCCTATACAGAATAGTCTCAGATGAGGAGAGTAAAGGTGGTAGAAGGGCAGTACTAGAGGTTTCTAAAGGAGTTCCTTCTGCTGCAATACTTGGAGAGTTAATAAAAGGGGCAGACATTGTCTCTTACAAAGAGCTTATTCCAAGAATGAATGACATTTTTATCAAACTCGTAAGCTAAATTAATACTATGAAAACTAATAAATTGTTTCTCATTATATCAAGAGAATTTTTCATACGGGTAAAAAAGAAATCTTTTATTTTTCTAACCGTACTAACACCTATTTTCTTTGCAGCATTGATGATTTTACCAACAGCCATTATGTTAATGTCTGAAGGTGAGAAGGGGCAGAAAATTGTTATATCAGATCCATCCGGTATCACGACAGGATTTTTTGAAGAGACAGAAGAGTTTATATGGTCTTATGATAATGAAACTTCTCTCGATGAGCTTAAAAAGAGCTTTTCAGAAAAGGGATATATTGCTCTTATTGATGTAAATGCTCCTGACTCTTTGTTAAATGTAGCAGTATCCGCATACTCGTCTAAACAACTAAACGTTGATACCAAAAGCGTAATTGAGAGCAGTATTAAAAAAGCAGTCCAAAAAAGAAAGTTGGACAAGTACAATATAGATAACCTTAACGAAATTGTAAAGGATTTAAATTCAAGTATATCAATTAAGACATATACTATGGACCAGGAGGGTGGCGAGAAGCAGTCGATAGTTGAGATATATATGGCCATTGCATATATATGCAGTCTGCTGATTTATATGTTCATCTTTATGTTTGG
>JAQVRQ010000002.1:7527-45204 GCA_028700975.1 Bacteroidales bacterium
TTTGCTCAGGATATACGCTTTGAATGGAGGGGTAGTCGTGTTTTGATGGATAGTACTTTAAACTATCCTGAAGAGCCCAAAGTGTTAGCTATTATTGAGAAATTCAAGCCAGCACTTGATTCAAAGATGCAACAGGTAATAGGAGTCTCAGAAGTGGAGATGAGGTCTGGCAGACCTGAATCTCTCTTATCAAATTTTGCTGTGGACGCACTGTTAGAATTCTCGCAAAACAGATCTGAAAGAGGTGTTGATTTTGCGTTAACTAACTTTGGCGGGATAAGAGCATCATTACCCGGAGGAGATGTAAGACTATATGACATCTTTTCAATCTTTCCATTTGAAAATTATGTTGTAATCCTTGATATGGAAGGTAAGAGCGTTAGAAAGCTCTTTGAATCATTTGCAAGAAATAGGGTGGAGGCATTCTCTGATAGTGTAAGACTAATTATTGATGAGGAAGATGGTGAAATCGAAGAGCTCCTTATTAATGGTAAAGAGCTGGACGATAATATGATTTACAGAGTTGCAACAATTGACTTCCTATTGAGTGGCGGAGACAACGTGGTTGCTCTCAAAGATGCTGTCAAGATTGAAGAGACAGGTGCGCTTATTAGAGATGCTATTATTGAAAAAATTAGAAAGCAAACTGAGAGAGGAGAGAAGATCTCCTCTTCAATAACTGGGAGGGTTAAATATGAGGATTAAGAACTTAATTTATATAACTGTAGCAACTTTTTTTCTTGCAATTTCTTGCGGTGTTGAGGCTCAGGATTTGGTTATTTTACATACAAACGACACTCATAGTAATATTGAACCTATTACCTCCGGAAGAAACGCAGGGTTTGGGGGAGTTCAAAGAAGAGCTAATTACATTACCTCACTAAGAGCTGAAAATAAAAATATTCTTCTGTTGGATGCCGGCGACTATAACCAGGGGACACCATATTTTACTCTTTTTGGAGGAGAGGTCGAGATTGAGTTGATGAACGCAATGGGATACGATGCTGTATGCCTTGGTAATCACGAATTTGACAATGGTGTAGAGCATCTTGCCAATAGACTTAAAAAGGCAAAGTATCCTACAGTATGCGCTAATTATGATTTTAAAGGTACAGCTCTTGAGAGAGTTATAAAACCATATGTTATAATTAAAAAGGGTGGTAAGAAGATAGGTATTATAGGCGTTATGCTAGACCTTAAGGGTTACGTTGCAGAAAAATCAAGAGAGGGCATTAAGTATAATAATCCAATTCCTGTTGTAAACGAACTTGCAGATATGCTCCGCAACAAAAAGGGGTGTGATCTGATAATTGTACTTAGTCATCTTGGATATGATGGAGGAACCATCCACAAACCGGCAGACAAGCAACTCGCTGCTAACACCTCAAATGTAGATATAATTATAGGAGGACACTCACATACATTTATGGAGGAGCCTGAGGTTGTGAAAAACAGAGATGGAGAAGGTGTAATTATTAATCAATCCGGAGCGGCTGGAGTCTATGTTGGCAGGATTGATATTACCTCTACTTTTTAGTGTAGAGGTATCTTTTTATTTTCTGAGTAGCTGTCTTTTCAAATTGCTGAGGAATATCTTTAATAAGAGCAATCTTGGAGAATTTGTTAACTCTGGAGTTGACATATTCATAAACCTCTCTCTTTAATTGCTCCATCTTTTCGTTGAAGATTCTTGTAGCTTCATCCTTAGTCTCTTCATATGTATGAACCAAGATGTCTTTCTTCTCATAGTACATTGCAATTGCCTCCTCTTTCATATCCTGCAGTGCCTTAATTTTATCCGGATTGAAGTGTACGAGGGCAACGAGTTTCCCCTTATAGTTAGTAACAATTGATTCAGATACCATTGGATGAGCATTGATAACCGATTCTATCTCTTCCGGGTAGATATTCTCTCCACTTGGTCCCAAAATCATATTAGAGAGCCTTCCTTTGATAAATAATCTTCCGGTTTTGTCAATTATTCCAAGATCTTTCGTTCTGAAAAACCCATCCTTTGTGAATGCCTGTTCTGTAGCCTCTGGGTTTTTATAATATCCCATCATTATGTTGGGCCCCTGCGCTACAATCTCACCCTCGCCATTCTCTGGGTTTGGGTTGTCAATTCGAAGCGTTACACCGTGAATTGCCGGTCCGGTGGATTGCCACTTAATCCATTTACCCACTGCGCCGGCAAGAAGTGGAGAGGATTCTGTAAGTCCATATCCTATTGCATATGGAAATTTTGCCTCAAGTAAAAATCGCTCAACAGTTGCATCTAGTTTTGCCCCGCCTACACCAAAAAACCTTATTCTTCCTCCAAAGGTCTTCATAAGCTTTTTACCGGCAACACGGTGAAGAATCTTTCTGCCAGGTGAAGTTCCGTAAATAGCCTTAATGAACGGGGACGAAGTAAATTTTGGTAGTACGCTGTTCCTGTAAATTTTTTCAATAATTAGAGGAACGCTAAGCATTGTGGTAGGCCTTGTTTTTGCCAATGCCTGTACAAGAAGAGAGGGTGTTGGAGCTTTATCCATATAATAAACTGACGCACCACTCATCATTGGAAGCATCATACTTAAGCTGTTTTCCATTGTGTGAGAAAGCGGAAGGACAGAAAGCCATACATCCCATTCAAAACTTGGTCTCAAAACAGCGGCTGCGTAAAGGTGCGAACAGAGATTACGATGACTCAGCATTACACCTTTTGAGTTTCCGGTTGTTCCAGATGTGTAAATAATTGCTGCAAGCTCCTCTCTTTCAGGATTAGAAGTAGATTTAAGAGGTTCAGATTGAAGTGAGTTAATCAACTCCATTGAATCCATATTAATTACCACTTTTAACTTTGCTAATCTCTCTGATGAAATTTTTGACACCAATCTTTTCGAGACAATAAGAGCTTCTGATTCTGAATGTTCCAAAACATTTTCTATCTCGTCCTCTGAAAAATCGGGAAGGATAGGCACTGCTATCCTATTAAAAGCAGTAGCTGCAAAATAGGCAACAGGCCAGTTGGGCATATTTTGTCCAAGAATGGCAATTTTACTTCTGTCCCCAACACCAAATTCAAGTAAAAGCTGGTTTGCCTTTATTGTTTGATTGCCAAATTCTTGATAAGTGTAATTAAGACCATCAATATAAGCGAATGCTTTGTTATCTTTGTATCTGTCTATGCTATAGTCAAATAAGTCTTTTAATGTATTGAATTCTTTTATGTTCTCCATCTGTGTTTAAAATGTACGGGTGTAATGCAGCAATAATCATTCCAAATCATTTCCTAATGTGAATTTTTCTGGATGTTTACCAACAACACCTTTATCCTTATACCATTGGCGGATTTTTTTTAAATCTCCCTGAACATCATCTGTAAGTTCAAATTTCTCACCTCTTCCAACCTCTCTCTTTTTCCAGTCAAAATATCCTAGATAGACAGGTACATTGGCAGCCTTAGCAATTGTATGGAAACCGGTCTTCCATCTATCTGTAGATGTTCTTGTCCCTTCAGGTGCGATAGCAAGATGGAGAACATCTCTACTCTGAAACTCTTTTATGATTTGAAGTACAAGATTAGCACCTTTTCCTTTTTTAACAGGAATTCCTCCTACTGCTCTGAGTAATTTACCAAAAGGCCATTTGAAAAAGCTCTCTTTTACCATTACATAAGCTTTATGACCCTCTGAATTGTAATAAAGAAGTGAGATTATAAAATCCCAAACAGAGGTGTGTGGCACCCCCAGAATAATACATTTAGGTTCAGGTACGGGTGGCTCCATAACTTTCCACCCCATCCACTTTAGTAGTAATTTATATATTTTTTGCATAACAGATCAACTAGGGTTAAAATTATTTTAACATATTCTGGAGGTCTAGTCCTATCTCTAGACTTTTATTGCTCATCTCAGCTATTTTTGACTTTCCGGATGATGTTAAGGTGAAAATCATCTGCCTTTTGTCCTCTTTGCCCATCTCTCTTTTAATATATCCTTTCTGCTCAGTGGTATTAATGATTCTTGAGCCTCGTGAACTTGAAAGGCCAATAAATTCACATATTTCGTGTGCGCTTTTAGGGGATTCATCCTTAAGAGAACAGAGAAGCATAGCTTCATTTATTGTTATCTCATTTTTATTTTGAAACTCTCTCTCAAATATATAGAGTGTTCTATATAGATCTTTAATTTTGCATATCTCTTCCATTACAAACGGCTGTTTTAAAATTAATCTTACAAATTAATACAATTTTTCAGACATTTAACAAAAAAATAATTTCCAATGGAAATTTGTTTTAATAGAAATAATATTTACTTTTGCGTAACAAATAAATTTAATTATTAAAAAATATGAAACTTAAAAGTATATCTATATTATTGATTATATTTACTATGTCTCTGCCGGCCTGTGGTTCAGGAAATGGAGGTGACGAGGCCAAATCAGATGTTACCTCAATAGAGGCTCCATCTAATTCAAGGGTAAAAACTATTAAATTGACAAAATCTGAGTTTCTGGAAAGAGTTGTTAATTATGAAGAGAATCCTAATGAATGGAAATACCTTGGTGATAAACCGGCAATTATTGATTTTTATGCAGACTGGTGTGGACCTTGTAAAACTCTGGCACCCATTCTTGAACAATTAGCAGCAGAATATGAGGGAGAGATCTATATTTTTAAAGTAGATACAGAGGCGGAAAGGGAGTTGGCAGCAGCATTCGGAATAAGAAGTATACCTACAATGGTGTTTGTGCCAATGGGAGAGGATCCTCAGGTTGCCCAAGGAGCTTTGCCAAAAAATGTAATAAAGGAGGCCATTGAAAATACTCTTCTCAAGAAATGAAAAAGCTTTGCGCTATTAGGGATATCCTCCGATCACTCTCAGAATATGAAAATCTATTTCATAACGAGCACTCTATATGTTTAAATGAAGGTATGGTTCTTTGCTCACTAAAAGAGAGAAGACTATCATCAGGAGAGATTGCAGAAGAGATTAACCTTACCTGCTCAAATACCTCTAAGTTACTTCGCTCTGTTGAGGAGAAGGGTTATATTAGCAGAGTGCTTGGGGAGAGGGATAAAAGACAAATGTATTTTGAGCTTACTAAAGAGGGGAAGGTCAAACTTGCAGATATAGAGCAAGATTCTGTTCAGCTATCAGAACCTCTTGGCTCAATAGTTAAAACTTTAATATGATATTATGGAAATGTTTATAAAAAATGAAAGTCGCTATAATCTTGCTGAAACTACAGAGATTATTGAAAAGGCTTTATTGGAATCAAATTGGAAAATTATGCATACTCACCATCTTCATCAGGCACTTAAAAATCACGGATTTGAAGTGTTGCCTGTTATTGTAATGGAGGTTTGCCGCCCAGATTACTCTGTGAAGATGCTATCTATTGATAGTGAAAGAATTTATTCATCACTGATGCCTTGCAGAATATCCTTATATGAAACGACTGATGGTAAAATCTGGATATCAAGAATGAATTCCGGAGCAATGGCAAAGGAGGCCGGAGGGGTAACTGAAAATGTGATGACGCTAGCTTTTAAAGAGATAGAAATAATTCTTGCACCTATTATAAAATAATTAAATGAGCAGATTATGAAGAAATTTTTATTTTTTGGAGCTCCGGTAAAAGAGAATGTCTATTCCCTTGCTCTTCTCTTAATTAGAGTAGCAGCCGGATTGTTAATGATGACGCACGGGTGGTCTAAGATTCAAAATTTTGAGGGGATGGTACAAAGCGGATTTGATCCTATAGGAGTTGGGGCAACACTTTCAGTTGTTTTGCTTATTGGAGCAGAGTTTGCTGCTGCTCTGTTTATTGTGCTGGGCCTTCTTACAAGACTTTCTGTAATACCTCTTATTGTGGCAATGAGTGTAGCCTCATTTGTTGCACACGCGGCAGATCCACTCCAGGTGAAGGAACTTTCGTTAATATATTTGACAATATTTACATCCTTGTTTATTTCTGGAGCCGGTAGATACTCTCTTGATTCTCTGTTTTTCAAGAAGAGATAAAATTAGATAAGTGAATAGTGGATTAAATCCACTCTTCACTTAAGATCTCCCCTTTTATTGACATTACCATAACTTTAATAGGAATGTTTCTAGAGGCACTCTCTCTCGCTCTTTTTGCTAGTTGAAGTAAGCCACCACAACAGGGAACCTCCATTATTAGCACTGTCAAGGTATTTATCCTTGATTGGTCAATCATTGCGACCAACTTTTCCATATAGCTGTTAAGGTTGCTGTCAAGTTTGGGGCAAGCTATTGCAAGTGTTTTATTTTTAAGGAAAGTCTGATGAAAAGATCCGTGTGTGAATGCTGAGCAATCCGATGCCAGTAGTACATCACCTCCCTGAAAAAATGCTGCATTAGGATTCAACAGATGAAGCTGAACAGGCCACTGTTTGAGTGCGCTTACATTGTCTGTTCTGAAGTCTCTCTCCATAGAACCGGGGCACCCACAGGCCATCCCTTTACCTTCTGCCGAATCTTTAATCTTTGTTAGATCAATACTGAATTTGTTTTTATGGCACCACTCAACACCTTGGTTAAACCACTCCATCTCATTATGATTTTTCAGATGCTGAAGATGTGCCAGAACAACTTTTTCTCCTTTGATATGGATACGCTCCATAACCGCTCTTTCATTGTATGGTTCTGTCTCTTTTTCAATAAGCTCTATTGCACCTACAGGACAATCTCCAATACAGGCTCCAAGACCATCACAGTACAAATCACTTATCATTACAGCCTTTCCGTCAATTAACTGTAGTGCACCTTCGTGACAACCCTCAACACAATTGCCACAACCATTACAAAGCTCCTCATCTATCTTAATTACCGTTCTTTTCATTTTATTTTGTTATATTTAATGGTGCAAAAGTAGCTAGACATTTTTGCAAAAAGTGTGATACTTGAAACATAATTTAAAAATGAAGAAATACCTCTCCTTGCTTTTATCCTTTTTAGGACTATCCTGTTCTGCTCCTCATTTGGCACTAGAACCACAGGAGTCATTTGATATAAAAAGCTATATGGGAAAATGGTATGAAATTGCCAGACTCCCTAACAGCTTTGAAGAGGGGTTAGAGGAGAACACTGCTTTCTATGAACTCAGAGAAGATGGTAATGTTACCGTTATTAATCAGGGAAGGTTAATTGATAATAAGAGCAGATATAAGGAGGTAAAAGGTAAAGCTTGGGTACCTGATCAAAATGAGCCCTCCAAGCTAAAGGTAAGTTTTTTCTGGCCTTTTGCCGGTGATTATTGGGTTCTTAAAGTAGATAAGGATTACACTATTGCACTTGTAGGAGATCCCTCAAGAGAATACCTCTGGATCCTGGCTCGTGATAGAAGACCAGATCCAAAGGTAGTTAGCGAACTTAAAGCTTACGCCTCGAGTTTAGGATATGCTGTTGAAAATATGGTCAGCGGCCTCGCGGACTAGTTTTTCGTCTGCAATATTTGGTATAGTAACCTTGAGCTCAGGAGTTCTCTCCATCTCTCTCTTAATGGCGAATATAGCACCACTGTTTCTTGCCCAGGCTCTTCTTGATATTCCGTTGTTCACATCCCAGTGAAGCATATTTTTAATTCTCATCTCTGCCTCATCACTGCCATCTATAACCATTCCAAAACCTCCGTTGATAACCTCTCCCCAGCCGACACCTCCGCCGTTGTGAATAGATACCCAGGTTGCACCTCTGAAAGAGTCACCAATTACATTTTGAATAGCCATATCAGCAGTAAAAGAGGAGCCGTCATATATATTGGAGGTCTCTCTGTATGGAGAGTCTGTACCTGAAACATCGTGGTGATCTCTTCCCAGTACAATAGGTGCAGAAACTCTGCCATCTCTTATAGCTCTATTCATTTCAAGAGCAATTTTTATTCTACCTTCAGAATCGGCGTAAAGTATTCTAGCCTGTGAACCTACAACCATTTTATTTGCACCTGCCTCTTTTATCCAATGGATATTATCCTCAAGCTGGCGGATAATCTCTTGCGGTGAGCTCTTGGCAATCTCCTCTAGAACTTTGGTTGCTATCCTGTCTGTCTCCTCCAAATCCTCTCTTCTAGAGGATGTGCATACCCATCTGTATGGGCCGAATCCATAGTCAAAAAATAGAGGTCCCATAATATCCTGCACGTATGACGGATATATGAATGTGCCATCTTTTTTTACAATATCAGCACCGGCTCTTGATGCCTCAAGCAGAAATGCATTGCCATAGTCAAAGAAATACATCCCTTTAGATGTGAGCTTTTTAATGGCATTTGCGTGTCTTACAAGTGTCTTTTGTACCTCGTTCTTGAATTTTTCCGGCTCTTCAGCCATCATTCTGTTTGATTCTTCAAAACTTACTCCAGCCGGATAATAGCCACCTGCCCAAGGATTGTGAAGAGAGGTTTGATCACTGCCAAGGTCTGGATCAATGTTCCTCTCAAGAAACTTCTCCCACAGATCTACAATATTCCCCTGATAGGCAAGAGAGACTGCCTCTTTTTTATCTTTTGCACTGACTATTCTCTCCATAAGCAGGTCAAGGTCTGAATAGACCTCATCTACCCATCCTTGTGAAAATCTGGTTTGGACAGCTTTTGGGTTAATTTCGGCAATGACTCCAATAACACCTGCAATTACAGATGCTTTTGGTTGGGCTCCTGACATACCTCCCAGACCGGAACTAACAAAAATTTTCCCTCTAAGATCTTTCTCACCCGGTTTAAGCCTCATTCTGGCTGCATTAAGGAGCGTAATGGTTGTTCCGTGAACAATTCCCTGTGGCCCAATGTACATAAATGAGCCTGCAGTCATCTGTCCATATTGGGAAACGCCAAGAGCATTGAATTTTTCCCAATCATCTTTTGATGAGTAGTTTGGAATAACCATTCCGTTTGTAACAACAACTCTTGGTGCATCCTTGTGAGAAGGGTAGAGCCCCATTGGATGTCCGGAATATAGTACCAGAGTCTGTTCATTTGTCATTGTAGCCAGATATTGCATTGTAAGCCTGTATTGAGCCCAATTCTGGAAAACGGCACCATTGCCACCGTAAGTAATAAGTTCGTGAGGGTGCTGAGCTACTGCGTGATCCAGATTGTTGCTCAACATAAGCATAATGGCAGCCGCTTGAATTGATTTGTGAGGAAACTCCTCAATGCTTCTGGCTGTTATTTTGTATTGAGGCCTAAATCTGTGCATATATATCCTGCCATAGTCAGATAGTTCTTTTGCAAATTCAGGAGCAAGTGTTTCGTGTTGCTCTTTTGGAAAATATCTTAGAGCATTCTTAATTGCCAGAATTTTCTCCTCTTTTGATAAAATATCTTTGCGTTTAGGGGCGTGATTTACTGATGAATCATAATGTGCCGGTTCTGGAAGCTCTGTAGGAATTCCCTCCAGTATAGATTGTTGAAACTCTGTTATAGTCATAAATATTTTTATTGCTTTTTACAAAGTTACAAAAAAAGTGCTGTGGATTTGTCTGTTATGAAAATTATCCCTACTTTTGCACCTCTTAAAAAAGGAGGTGTTTTAGCGTGATTATAGTACCAATCAAGGAAGGCGAAAATATTGAAAGGGCGCTGAAGAAATTCAAGCGTAAATTTGAGAAGACCGGAACCATCCGTGAGCTTAGAAGCAGAAAAACTTTTGTTAAAAATTCTGTTAAGCGTCGCGAAGAGGTGAAGAAGGCCATCTATGTACAGACGCTGAGAATCAACGAGGAGTAATTTCCTGTTGACACCCCTGCCGTAAATTCGGACAGATACAGAGATGTATAAGGAGATTACTCTTTATACATCTCTTTTTTTTACTTGTTTATTCCCTGTTTTTTTGTAAATTAGTTGCAAATTATGAGAAGATGGTGGTGGAGGAATTCATTAGTTATATAGGTATTCAGAAGAGGTATTCAGATAGAACACTTCAACTATATGGAGAGTATGTAAGAGAACTAAAAGAGTTCATCTCTCCTCGAGACGAGAATGAATTCATAAGTGAATTAAAGCCGCAAGTGATTAGAGGTTTTATTGCTAACGGACTGGAATCCGGTCTCAATCCCAGAACTATTAATCTTAAATTATCAGCAATAAGCAGCTTTTGCAATTACCTTGTCAAAAGAGGTGTAGTCTCCTCAAATCCTGTAAAAAAGGTTCCACGGCCCAAGACATCAAAGATGTTACCCCATTTTTATACTGAGGGTGCGTTATCAGCCTATCTTGAATCAAAGGTGGAGGAGGGTAATTTCCTGGCTATGCGAAACAGAGCAATAGTATTGGTTTTATACTCTACAGGAATGAGGCGTGCGGAACTTGCCACACTCAGAATATCTGACTGGGATCGCGGTAGAAGAATGATAAAAGTACGGGGCAAAGGAGATAAAGAGAGAGAGATTCCGGTAACTGGAGAGCTCTCAAAGTCATTAAATGTTTATCTTCTGGAAATGAGCTCTTTTTACTTGGAAAATCCGGAAGGGATGTTTTTTCTGACAGATACAGGAAAACCTTTATATCTCTCATTTGTTAACAAGATAGTGAGAAGCGAACTTGCTTCTGTGCCAGGCTTTACAGGGAAAAGATCCCCGCATATGTTAAGACATTCAATTGCAACACACCTTCTCAATAACGGAGCAGAACTTAATAGCATTAAAGAGGTGCTCGGACACTCTTCGCTGGCTGCTACACAGGTATACACACATAATTCGTTCGAGCAGATGAAGAAAATATTTCTAACCGCTCATCCACGAGCAAAAAAAGGAGGATAATATGGACATCAGGATTCAGTCACTTAAGTTTAACGCAGATCAGAAATTGATCGACTACATCGAGAAGAAACTTTCTAAACTACCTAAGTACTATGACGAAGTGTCAAAAGTAGAGGTTGTACTCAGCCTTCTTCCTGATTACGATAACAAAAATGTAAAAGTTTTGGTTGATGTCCCCGGTAACCAAATTGTTGTAGAAAGACATTCAATTAAGTTTGAGAATGCCCTTGTAGAATGCGTAGATGTCTTAAAGGATCTATTGGTTAAAGCTAAAGAGAAAAGAAAAGAGCCATAGGCTCTATCTACTCCCAGAATAGTGATAGAAACTCCTCTCCCTCTATGTTAGATATATAGTCGGAGAGGTTTATCTTTCCAAGCCTCTCTTTTACTCCATTATAGGAGTGTCGGCAACCTCTGATTAAATCCTCCAGCTCTTCAGTTTCCCTGTTGAAGAAATAATCTCCATAAATTTTTATATCCTCAATTATCCCCTTTTCTACCTGAAGATAGAGCTCTAAAAGGCCTGCTGGGAATTTAATTATTTTAGAGTATGAATATGAGGGTGATTTCCCATAATTCCAACTATCAAGAGAATATTTTGTATCTCTCAACTCTTTGATTGCCTCGATATCCTCCTCTGAATAGCAATATTGAGTATATCCGGAGCTCTCACCGGCAATAAAGTTGTGCAAATGGTTTATGAACTCATCAATTGTCATTGAATTCGTAAGATGTTCAGATATATTTGTCACTCTGCTTCTGTTGGACTGAACAGATTTTCCCGTAAATTTCTCTGGTCTTGAGGCAAGTGCGTTTGAGAGATCTGTCATTGAGGCAGAGAATAGTAATGTCCCGTGCTGAAGCAATCTATTTTTATACCTTGCAACTGCATTTCCGGAAAACTTTTTCCCATCAATTAATAGGTCGTTTCTACCTTCAAGATATGCATCCACTTTAAGCTCTTTTAATGCATCAATAATTGGTTTGGTAAACCTGGCAAACATTGCGGCACTATCTTCAGTTGTGTTGACATTATCGATAAACGTAAAGTTAACATTTCCAAGATCGTGAAAAACAGCACCTCCACCTGTAAGTCTTCTTACAACCTTAATCCCCTTATCCCTAACATATTCTGTATTAATCTCTGCATAAGCATTTTGATGATGACCAATAATTATGGCGTTGTTATTCTGCCATAATCTAAAAATTGGCTTGTCAACTTTTTTGAAGAGATACTCTTCTGCGGCAAGATTCCACCAGGGATCAATGCTATTGTCTATAACGAAGTACATCTTTCTGAATAATAATTTGAATGAATTTATATGCAAGATAGCCTACAGCTATACCAAAAAGTGCTCCAAAAAGGACATCACCTGGAAAGTGTCTTCCTACATATATTCTGCTGTATGATACAATGATTGCCCAAGAGAAAATGAGAATAGTAAACCATCGTCTTCTGAATATGGCAGCGGTTAGCATCGCAAGGCCAAAAACGTTTGCTGCGTGACTAGAGACAAAGCTGTAGCTGAATCTATTATCTTCAATAACTCTGGCGATATCACAAGTTATCGGATTCCATCCTGGCCTAAGTCGGCCTACCAGATATTTTATCTGATTGGAAAAAAAGTCTGTGATAAAAAAGGTCGCCAGCAAAGATATTACCAAAGTGATAATCACCTTTTTTTCTCTTTTTCTGAAGACAATTTTTCTTCTGGACTTGTTTTGTTCGTCAATAGTAGTCTCTATAGAGCAGGACCAAATAACACTGACAAGAATAGCAAGATAAAGGGGTAGCCAGGGAAGCCGTGCAGAAAAAAGAGTCATTACCCAGTCTAAAAAACCGGTATGAAGATTATTTAGAAACAGGAAGAGGTTCCTGTCTAGTTCCTCTATCTTGTCAAGCATAGGTTTAGTTTATCAGAGCTCTTTATTGAGCATCTCCCAGAGCATATCCTTTAACTGGACTATACCCTTTCCGGTCACCGAAGATATAAAAATATGTGGAATTTTACGTGGGAGAGTCTTTTTAATCTCTTTCATAAGCTCATCATCCAGCATATCTGACTTAGAGATAGCAAGGACGCGATCTTTATCCAGAAGTTCAGGATTGTATTGCTTAAGTTCGTTAAGCAAGATTTTATACTCTTGTTTGATATCTTTACTGTCTGCGGGTATCATAAAAAGTAGCATTGAATTTCTCTCAATATGTCTGAGAAATCTCAACCCCAAGCCTCTTCCGGTATGAGCGCCCTCAATGATACCGGGAATGTCTGCCAAAACAAAAGACTTGTTGTCTCTACACGCTACAATACCCAGATTGGGTTCCAGAGTTGTAAATGCATAGTCTGCGATTTTTGGTCTGGCTGCAGAAACTGTAGAGAGTAGTGTAGATTTTCCGGCGTTTGGAAAACCTACTAAACCCACGTCAGCAAGAAGTTTTAGTTCCAGTATAAACCAATTCTCTTCACCTAGTTCACCAGGTTGTGCATACCTTGGTGTTTGGTTTGTCGCACTCTTGAAAAATGCATTACCCATTCCACCTCTACCACCTTTTACAATTATTTTCTCCTCTCCCTCTTCAGTTATTTCAAAAAGGACCTCCTGAGTTTCGGCAATTTTTGCAACCGTACCCAGTGGAACATCTAAGTATATGTCCTTTCCTTCTGCACCTGTACATAGAGCCCCGCTTCCGGCTCCTCCGTGCTCAGCCTTAATGTGTTTTCTGAATTTCAGGTGGATAAGTGTCCAGTACTGTGAGTTGCCTCGTAAAATTATGTGACCTCCTCTTCCACCGTTACCTCCATCGGGTCCCCCCTTAGCCACAAATTTCTCTCTGTGGAGATGCATAGAGCCCTTTCCACCGTTTCCGGAGGCGCAAAAAAGCTTTACATAATCTACGAAGTTTGAATTACTCATCTAGTTTTTTATCAATTATCTTGCAAATATCCACGAAGTTCTCCTCAATGCTTTGGTCACCATCTACAGCCATATATTTGCTCTGTTTTTTATAATAGTTTACCAATGGTTCTGTGACCTTGTGGTATGTCTTAATTCTGTTGCGGATTGTTTCAAAATCTGCATCATCCTTTCTGCCTTCGATATTTGCGCGATGCTGTATTCTCTTGATATTGACACTGTCTGTTGTCTCAAGAGAGAGGACGGCATCTACCTTATAACCTGTCTCTTCAAGCATTTTGTCAAGAGCTATGGCCTGGTATGTATTCCTAGGGAATCCGTCAAGAATATAGCCCTTTTCTCCGCCTCCAGGATTGCAAATCTCTTTTCTTACAATTCCTATAACAAGTTCATCAGGGACAAACTCGCCTTTTTCAATTAGCACTGCGGCAATTTTGCCTATGTCGCTTTTAACTGCAATTTCATTTCTTAGCAGCTCTCCTGTTGAGATGTGCCTGAAGTTATATCTTCTGGCAATAAGGGTAGATTGAGTACCCTTTCCCGCACCGGGAGGGCCGAATATTAAAAAGTATTTCATTTCTGATTTGAAGGTGTATCCAATACGTAAATATCCTTGTATTGTCTTCCAAGCTCGTCGTAATCAAGCCCGTATCCTACAATGAAATCATTTGGTATCTTCATTGCAACATACTCGACAGGGATATCTTTCTTATAAGCATCGGGTTTAAGAAGAAGAGTGCAGATTACAACCCTTGCTGCTCCGGCCTCTGTGAGCATTTTATAGAGCTCAACAATAGTTGCTCCTGTATCTACAATATCTTCTACCAATACAACAGTCCGTCCATTAATATCTGCACTTAAACCAAGGATATGTTTTAATTCACCGGTAGATTCAACACCAGAATATGAGGATACCTTAATAAAAGATAGTTCACACTGGAAATTTAAATGCTTTAGCAAATCCGAGGTAAACATAAAGGAGCCGTTCAGTACAGACAGAAAAAGAGGTACCTCGCTTGCATTAAAATCTTGGTTCATCTTTTTTGCCAGCTCCTCTATACTCTTCTGAATCTCATTATGGGGGATGAAAATTCGGAAAGTCTTGTCGTGTAGGGTGATGCGTTCCATTTCAAAAAATATTTGTGCCCGCGAAATTAAGTATTAATTTTGTCATTAACCAATTTTACTTAAAGATACAATGAATCCGTTAGTTAGCATTATTATGGGAAGCACCTCAGATATGGGTGTAATGAAACAAGCTGCAGAGTTTTTAAATGAGATGGAGATTCCATTTGAAATTAATGCCTTATCAGCACACAGGGTGCCTCAACAGGTGATGGAATTTGCAGGAAATGCAGCATCCAGGGGCGTGAAGGTAATAATAGCAGGAGCAGGAGGAGCAGCTCACCTTCCAGGTGTGATTGCAGCAATAACTCCACTCCCTGTCATAGGAGTTCCTGTGAACTCTTCAAATTCGATTGACGGCTGGGATTCTGTTCTCTCAATTCTGCAGATGCCGGCAGGTATTCCTGTTGCTACTGTTGCTCTTGATGGAGCAAAAAATGCAGCAATACTTGCTCTCCAGATACTTGCAACAGGTGACCCTGCAAAGATGGAACAGATGGTGAAATTCAAGAGAGATTTAGCTAAAAAGATAGTCAAAGCTAATGAGGAGCTTGATGCTATAACATACAACTTCAAGGTTCCAAGAACTAAATAAGATCGAATTAACTTTTAAAAAATGAGGGGGAGATATGAGGCGAAGGATATTTATCCTGCTCTGCATTTTGTGGAGCAGTTATTTTCATTGTTATGCCCAGAGAGCGGCAGATCCAATATCTGCGTTACAAAGGGCAGTTCAAAATTTTGAGGAGGAGCTAACCATAGAGGCAATAGAGGATTTTCTTAACAATCCGCTTAGAATTAATATTGCCTCACTAGTGGAAATGGAGGCATTTCCTCTCTTTACACGCTTTATGGCTGTTTCTCTTTTCGACTACATCAAGAGAAATGGAGCTGTGCTTTCGATTTACGAACTCTCCGCAATTCCCGGTTTCAATCAAGAGATTGCTGAGTCGCTGTCACCATTTGTTGACCTTTCTGCAGAGAGGCAATTGACCATAAAAAATATTTCTAAAATATTGGCAGAGGGCCGCTCTCAAATACTTTTAAGAGGCTCCTTTTACACAAAAAAGCAGGAGGGGTATCTCCCTATTAGTAAAGAGGAGTTGGAGAAGAGACCAAACAGCAGATATGTTGGTCCACCAGGTAGAGTCTATGGCCAGTATAAGTTTGAAGTTCCAGGTCTCATTAAATTCTCAGCAACAACAGAAAAGGATCCTGGCGAAAAAATTGGAGATTATCTTGGATTCTCTTTACAAGCGGAGAGGATAGCCTGTTTTAACAGAGTGGTTGCAGGTGACTTTACTGCAAGATTCGGTCAGGGCTTAGTTTTATGGAATGCACCATCGCTTTTCTCTTCATCAACCTCGTCCTCCCTTATTAAACAAGAGTTTGGCCTTACATCTTATTCTTCAACTGATGAAAACAGAGCCTTTAGAGGGGTAGGAGTTTCGGCAGGCAGTAAAAGAGGGGTATTATCCATTCTCTTCTCTTCAAAAAGGGTTGATTCAAGAATTGTTGAAGAGGGTTTTACATCTCTTCTTACCACAGGACTTCACAATACAATAACTACTTTGGAGCGGAGAAAAAACTTAACTCTATCCTCTGCTGGAGTTAATTATTCCTATAGTACCGATAGACTCAAGGGGGGAGTTACATTAGCAGCTTTCAAATTTTCGCACCCATATGCGGGCAGGGACTCCGCTCAAGCAAGACGCCAAGCTCGTTTTGGTAACTTTGGAGGTAATGCTGGACTGGATTTTTATGCACACGTAGGTAATTTTCGTCTTTTTGGAGAGATTGCATCAGATCTTGCTTTCTCTCCTGCTATGCTTACCGGCATTGTCTGGAAAAGATCATATAATCTGGACATATCATTAGCTGCTAGGTATTATTCAGATGACTACCTATCACTTTTTGGAGGAGCTCTCTCAAAAAACGGAAAAATGAGAGGAGAGAGAAGAGTTGATGCAATATTGAACTACAGAGGAAACAGAGGAGCCAATATAAAGGGTTGGTTGTCATATGCCGATGGTAGTAAGGCACCCAGGGCCGGAGCAGAGATTTCCATCCCACTTTCAAAGTCGCTGGAGATGCTTATCAAAGCCGATTATAGGGAGGAGAGGAGTGCGCTCAGGCTGCAGATGGAGTGGGTGAGTGGTAAGATATTTACATTGGTTGCAAGGGGAGAGGCAAACATCGCAGGAGTAAAAGAGAGTATATCTGCAGGATGGATGGCATACGGGGAGCTTATTGCCCTAACCCCATCCGGTAATGCCGGAGCATCGGCCAGAATTGCAATATTTAATACCCCCGTTTGGGATAACAGAGTATATGCTTATGAAAGAGATCTGCTATATGGCTTCTCCGTTCCGGCGCTTTATGGAAAAGGGATAAGATGCTATTTGAATATGCATTTAAGGAGCTTTAAGTGGATGGATATATGGTTAAAAGGAGCTCTATGGCTCTATACAGACCGGGACTATACAGGAGAGGGCCCCACACGTATGGAGGGACCTTCATCTTTTGAAATTAAGTGGGAGGCCAGGTTTAGATTCTGACCAACAAATATTAAAGAGGCTTAATACGAATTTTTTTGCCAGGAAGGATTTTACTACTCTTGGTAAAACCATTAAGTCTCATTATATCATTGAGTGTAACACCATTAAATTTACGTGATATTTCCCATAGAGTATCCCCCTTTTTGACAGTGTACAAGAGATAGCCTCCCGAACTTGTCGTTGATGGAGGATTCGCTGAAGCGGTTGTTCTGGATGATGATGGCTCTCCATTTCTGTATATAACGAGTCTTTGGCCAATTCTTATGTTGCTTCTCACGCTATTCCAGCGCTGAAGGTCAGATAATCTTACTCTATAGCGCTGAGCAATATGACTCAATGTTTCACCTCTTCTTACTGTATGGTATGTTGCTGTTTGAGTGCTTGCAGATTTAGCTTCATTTAATACAATTGGGTTAAAATAGACTGAGTCCTTGAAAGTAAAAATTTGCTTTTCGTTATCAACAAATAGTGTAGTGTAGTTGAAAGGGAGCCTTAACAGATATGGTTTGTTGCCACTACCGGGAATAATTTGTTTTACATATTGTGGATTTAGATCTGCAATATCCTCTTTTGCTATGCCCAGAAGTTCAGAGATCTGACCAAAATGGAGAGGTTTTTTTATCTCAAAGGTGTCAACGTGAGCAGGCATTGCTATTTGTCTTGGAGTAATTCCGTGATCTTTGTAGTAAGCAAGTGTGTATAGTGCAGCTACAAATGAGGGCACGTAGCCACGTGTCTCTCTTGGCAGATATGGATAAATAGTCCAGAAGTCCCTTGAGCCACCAGCTCTTCTTATTGCTTTGTTAACATTTCCTGCTCCGCAATTATATGAAGCAATTGCTAAAGACCAATCTCCAAAAATGGTGTATGCATCCTTCAGATATTTTGCAGCAGCGTGAGAAGAGGCAACAGGATCCAGCCTTTCATCTACATAAGATGTAATTTCAAGATCGTATTGTCTTGCGGTTCTATACATAAACTGCCAGATACCCCTTGCATTTACTCTAGATGTAGCAACAGGATTAAGAGCAGACTCAATTATTGCCATTGCCTTAAGTTCTTTAGGCATATCGTGCTCATCAAAAATCTCTTCAAAAATTGGAAGATAGTAACTTGATAGTCCAAGTATAAGGTCAATTTTATTAGGAATTCTCTGGGTATAATAGATTATGTGGTTCTTAATAATATTGTTGTAAGGAAGAGGGATAAAAGAATTTATAGCCTTTAATCTCTTTATTAAAACAGAATCCGGCGTGTCAGATGTAAGATTATCAGTCTCAAGGTTAACAGATATTCCCTCATCAAGTGTAAGGCTTCTCTGAACATACCATAAATTAAGCAGTGAGTCTGTATTTGCTGAAGGATCCAAAAGATCCTCGGTCTCAAAAAAGCTTATGCCTCCAGGATTGATTGTATCATTTTCGCTTATTGTGTCAGCAAAAGGGATTGAATTGTGTTCAATCTCTCTTTGAAGAGAGTCTACCCGGAAACGAAGAATCTCAATCTCCTTCTCCATATTTGCTCTGGTAGGCCTACTTCTTTTAAAAAGCTGAGCATCTGCTTGAACAGGTGAGAAAATAAGTGATGTTGACAATAAAGCCATCACGGCAGTAAATTTAAGTCTGTAGGTCATTTTCATTTTTTTAGAATCTGATGTTTAGTGACAAACCCAGTGAGGGTGCCGTGTTTTTTGCAATTCTGTAATCCAATGGTTCAATTACTACCGGAGAAATTGAAGCTGAAATGTCGTCGCTCATATCAAAATCCTGAAGGTGAGCAAATACATTGGCATCTATTACATTTAGGGCGTATACTATTACACCGGCAAGTATTGAATAATCTCGGTAGCGTCTGTAAGTATCTCTGTAATACTTAAGTGTCTCTGGGCTGGCGCTTCCGGTATAACCCGATTCTGGAGTGGAAGCAAGGTTATGAAGGTTCTTATAATATCTATACTGGTAGTTGTTACTTGATATAAAATACCCCACAGTGATAAATCCACCATATATTATTGGAATCTTCCAATAGTCCCCATTGTATGCCTGTCCAAGGCCAGGCAACATTGCAGAGTAAATTGATGCTCTTGCAGGAAGGACCGGTTTGTCATATTTAAAGGATACCGCCCCATCCAATACTCCGCCCCACCAAGTAAATGCTGCAGCAGCGTAAAAAAGAGTCCTCTGCAATTTATATCTACTATCTCCACTCTTGTGATAAAGATTATTATTGTGAATACCCCCATATGTAAATCCCAGTATACCACCATATAGCACGGGTAGTTTCCAGTAGTCTTTGTTGTAGATTTGGGCACTCCCCGGTAAAATTAAAGAGCCTACCCATAGTCTTGAAAGGTTAAGGGTATCTTTACCTGCTAAGCTTCTGAAATATCTTTTTAGAGTATATTCCGGGGGGCGATACTTCCCCTCTTCATCAATTTGCTCGTTCTGGTTTGTTTGAGTGCTGCCTGGAGGACCGGTCCTTGTCATATTGCCAACAAATTGCCCTCTCGCATAGAGTGATAGCATTGAAAGCAATATGATAGTGAAAGTTTTACGCACAGCATTGCAAATCTATTGGTTTATTTTTTCTAGAGCTTCTCGAAAATCATCAATCTCTTTTTCGTTATTGAATCTGATTGTAAGAGATCCACCAGTTCCATCTCCCTTCTTGATAGAGATATTGTTATTAAAATATTTGCCTACAAGTTCTATTACACGGAAACAGGAATCACTTAATTCATTGTTAGGCTCTTCTCCTCTTTTCTCCTCTTTAGCCCCAGCTATTTTTTTAACTCTCTCCTCTACAGCTCTAACAGATAGGTCTCTCTCTACTATTAGATTGCAAATTTTCAACTGTTTTGAAGAGCTATCTAGAGATAGCAGAGCCTTAGCGTGACCCATTGTAATCTTTCCAGCCCTTATTGCAAGTTGAATCTCGGCAGGTAATTTTAGGAGTCTTAAATAATTGGTTACAGTTGCCCTCTTTTTGCCCACTCTCTCTGCCATCTCCTCCTGAGTAAGGGTGCACTCCTCTATTAACCTTTGAAAGCTGAGCGCTATTTCAATTGAATCTAAGTTTTCTCTCTGAATATTCTCTACAATAGCCATCTCAAGCATACCTTGATCATCAGCTTTTCTGATGTATGCAGGAATAGTTTTTAATCCGGCAAGCTGAGAGGCTCTGAATCGTCTCTCGCCACTTATTATTTGATAATTGCCTGTATCTGTTAGTCTTACTGTTATGGGTTGAATTAGTCCGAGCAATTTTATTGATTCCGCTAACTCATCAAGAGCCTCCTGATCAAATGTGCTTCTGGGTTGGTATGGATTAGCGACAATATTTTCGATGGAAATTTCAGAAATGGATGCTGCACCCGGCTCCCCCTCACTACTTGAGGGCCTGTTAAAATTTACATTATTAGCATCAGATATCAGAGCACCAAGTCCTCTTCCCAAAGCAGATTTTTTCATTTCAATTATTACTTTGAATTCTTTTTAACAATCTCCTTTGCCAAGTTAAGATAGTTGTTTGCCCCGGCAGATATTGCATCGTGCAAAATTACCGGTTTGCCAAATGAAGGGGCCTCCTGAAGTCTTACATTTCTTTGAATAACAGTGCCAAAGACCATCTCTCCAAAATGACTTCTAACCTCGTCTGCCACCTGGTTTGCGTGTCTTAACCTTCCGTCAAACATAGTAAGGAGAAAACCCTCAATTTGTAAGGTTGTATTTAGTCTGTTCTGAACGAGCTTTATAGTGTTCAGCAGTTTTCCCAGCCCCTCAAGTGCAAAATATTCACACTGAACAGGTATGAGAACTGTGTCTGCAGCAGTAAGGGCATTAATTGTTATTACTCCAAGTGAAGGAGAGCAATCAATAATTATATAGTCGTAATCATCTTTTACCTTTTCAAGGGACTTTTTGAGAACAAGCTCCCTCTCCGGAACATTTAGGATTTCAATCTCTGCCCCAACAAGGTTGATGTGAGAGGGGACAATCTTTAGACCCGGGATTGCTGTCTCAAGCGTAATTGAGGAGATCTCTTCCTTCCCTATAAGAACCTCGTATAGTGTCTTTTTTGAACCTGAATCAGGATCAAAGTTGAGCCCTGAAGTAGAGTTTGCTTGGGGATCTGCGTCTACAAGCAGAGCCCTTTTTTCCAGAACAGCAAGCGAGGCTGCAAGATTAATTGCTGTTGTAGTTTTCCCAACTCCCCCCTTCTGGTTTGCTATAGCTATTATCTTTCCCATATAAGTCTTATCAGAATTCCGTTACGTCAATCCGCAAATTTACAAAATCTTTTTTATTTTATTGGGGGTCAACATCAGGTACAACTGTTACCCCTGAAATTTTTTTCTCAACTTCAATAGCAATAGTGCTAATCCATCTCTTGGCTAAACTATTACCAGATCTTGGTAACTTAATCCAGAAGTGAGATATAAATTCACCCCTAATTCTATCAACAACTGGAATAAAAGGGCCACTTGTTTCCGCTCCCTTAAGCAGGTTTAACTTTTGCTCAAGAACATTTGAAGCCTCATTTACTCTTAATTTATCACCCCCCCTTACAGTTAATCTTATCATTCTCACAAATGGAGGATAACCAAACTCCTGCCTCTCTTTAAGCTGATCATAGAGCCTCTTGTCTCCCTCCTGAAAAGAGGAGTAAACCGGATGGCTTCCAAGAGAACTTTGAACAATAATTTTCCCCCTTTTTTCTCCCCTTCCGGCTCTTCCTGATAGTTGTTCAAGAAGTTGGTATGCCCTTTCATTTGCCCTGAAGTCATCAATGGCAAGCATAGAGTCCGCATTAATTATTACAACTAGGGACAAGCCTTTGAAATCAAAACCCTTGCTTATCATTTGAGTCCCTACAAGAATATCAATTTTTCCGGATGCAAAATCTTTAAGCATTCTCTTCTCTTCGCTTTTCTTTCCGGTGGTTTCGGCATCAAACCTCTCGACAACTGCATCTGGAAAAATTTCGGCAATTTTCTCCGCGACCATCTCTGTCCCGGACCCCTTCTCAGTAAGAGATCCCTTTCCGCAATTTGAGCAAACAAGATTGAACGGAATATGAAAATCGCAATAGTGGCAACAAAGCTCCTTTTTATTCTTATGGTAACTCAACGAAGTGTTGCAGTGGGAGCAAAGAGGAATATATCCACACTCCTCACACTGAACCATTGGAGAGTATGATCTTCTGTTGCGAAATATCAGCACCTGCTCATTAAGCAAAAGCCTGTTCTCAATCTCTTTAAGCACTATGGCTGAGAAGAGCCCTTTAAGTCTTCCAGCTTTTCGCTCTTTGATAATATCCAAAATTTCAACCTCAGGATGCTCAGCTCCGTGATATCTCTCATTCAACCTGACCAGCCTATATCTTCCGGAATTAGAATTGTATATGGATTCAAAAGATGGGGTTGCGCTGCCTAACAGCACGTTAGATTTAAATATCCCTGCAAGAACAATTGCCGCATCTCTCCCCTGATACCTTGGAGATGGTTCGGACTGCTTATACGAGGAGTCGTGCTCTTCATCAATGATTATAAGATCCAGCTTAGAAAAAGGGAGAAAAAGTGATGATCTCAATCCAAGAATCAAGAGACCGTTTCCAGACCCGGCATCAGCAACCCTCTGTGCAGTGTCCCGTCGTGATGCAGGAGTCATTGCAGAGTGAAATGTGACAAGTTTTTCTCCAAATACTTTACCCAATCTCTCCTCAAGCTGTCGGCTTAAAGCAATCTCAGGGACCATATAGAGTACAACACCTCCTTTGTTCACAACCTCCTGCGACAAACTCATATAGATCTCTGTCTTGCCTGATCCGGTTACCCCAGCGAGTAGAGCCGGTTTTTGCTCTTTAAAGCTCTTCTCAATCTCGTTTTTTGCTCTCTGTTGCTCCATCGAAAGCGTAAAATCACCTCCAACTGAAGCGACTCTTTTTTTTACTCTTGAGGCCTTTACCGAAACAAGTGGAAAGTTCCCGGAAGCAGCTCTGCAAACTTCCCCCATTGTACACATATAGTAATCTGCCAACCACTCCCAGAAGCGAAAATGTTCATCCAGGGCACTGAAGCCATCAACAATTTCAATAATCTCGCTTACTTTTCCTTTGTAACTCCCACAATTGTCATCAATAGACGATACTATAGCTAAGTACTCCCTTCCGGAGAATTTAACCTTTACCCTACAACCCCTTTTAATAGATGGTGAAAGATGCTCAGGAACAAGATAGGAGATATCAATTCTGAGCTTAAGAGGAAGAATTACCTTTGCATATATGTTTTTTTGTAAAGACATTAAGGAAAGAGTTGTCTCAAGTAATGGGCAACATCTTCAAGCAACCATTTTGGTGTTGAGGTAGCTCCGCAAATCCCAACGCTATCTCCCTCTTTAAACCAAGAGAGTTCAATCTCTTCAGTTGTCTCAATTTTGTAACTTCTGGGATTCTCCCTTAGACACACATCAAACAGTATCTTTCCGTTTGAACTCTCTCTTCCACTAACAAAAATTATTATTGAGTGATCTTTTGAAAACTCTTTTAGACGAGGGTGCCTAGAAGATACCTGTCCGCAAGTAGTATTGAATATTTTAAATTTGTCAACAGGGCCATTCTGATCAACTATTCTGCTTCTGATAGCATTGCAAACCTGTTTGTATATCTCTGGATCTTTAGTAGTCTGAGAAAATATATATATAGGACGAGAGAAGTCTAACCTCTCAATATCGTCAATAGTCTCAATTACGGTAGCATCTCCATCTACCTGTCCAACCAGTCCGTTAACCTCTGCATGACCAACTTTGCCGAATATAACAAGCTGACCATTAATTGTTTTAAGATCTCTGTAGTTGTTCTTAACCCTCTCCTGAAGCTTTAAAACAACGGGACAGGTACAATCAATTATTTTAAGATTGTTCTCCTCTGCAAGTCTGTAGCTGGATGGCGGCTCTCCGTGTGCACGAATGAAGACAACGCTGTCTTTCATTGCAGACATCTGTTTATAATCAATTGTCTTTAAGCCCTTCTCCTTAAGTCTGGATATCTCGGTGTTATTGTGTACAATAGATCCAAGTGAGTGAAGTTCACTACTCTTTTCAAGATATTTTTCAGCCTGCTCAATTGCCCTAACCACTCCATAACAGAATCCGGAGTGAGTATCTATGTCAATAGAGATTTTCATTGTTTTGCAATTAATTGTTCAAACCACTTTAGCTGATCCTCAATTGTCATTGTGCTGTTGTCAAGCAACAGAGCATCAGGAGCTCGCTTTAGAGGAGCTGTATCTCTGTTTTCATCAAGATAATCACGCTCCTTTACATTTGCCAGTACGCTCTCAAAGTTTGGGTTTTCACCCCGGCTTATCATCTCTTTATATCTTCTCTTTGCCCTAACCTCGGCAGAGGCTGTCATAAATATTTTTATCTCTGCATTTGGGAAAACAACGGTGCCGATATCCCGTCCATCCATAATTACTCCACCGCTTCTGCCATATTTAGCAAGAATTGTATCTACATAACTTCTTACCATAGGGAGAGAGGCAATAAAACTTACTTTAGATGACACCTTGAGCCCTCTGATTATCCTTTCAATGTTTCTTTCGCCAATAAAAAGTTCAGTGGCACCATCAACCCCTGTAGGCCTGAATGAGAGCTCAAGCTTTTCAAGAGCATCCTTGAGCGAAGTTTCGTCAATGATATTATTGGAGTCAATTAATGAATTCTCTATTGCATACAATGTAACGCCTCTGTACAGAGCTCCTGTGTCTACATAAATGAGCCCGTATCTGGAGGCTATAAGCTTAGCGAATGTACTCTTACCGGTTGATGAATGACCGTCTACCGCAATGATTGTTCCCTCTTTTATCATAGTCATACAAGGAACAAACATACGCAAAAAATAGTTTATCTTTGTAAAAAATATAAAGATGAGAGCAGCCATTCTCGATATGGGCACAAACGTATTTAGTCTCCTGATAGCCCGGATTACAAAAGAGGAATATGAGATACTTGAAGTCGTAAAAATTCCTTCAAAGATAGGAGAAGGCGGTATTACAAAAGGCATTCTTACAGAGGAGGCATTTTATTCTGCAGGGGAGGCAATGAAGAGTGTGGATGATGCAATAGAGAGGATTGGAGGAGTCGATTACAGAATTGCAATAGCAACAAGTGCCGTAAGAGGAGCTTCAAATTCGGCTGAGTTTGTAAAAATTGCAGAGGAGAGAGGATTCAGTGTTGAGATTATTTCCGGAGAGAGAGAGGCAGAGCTTATATATAAAGGAGTTCGTGAGTCAATGATTCTCTATAATGAGCTTTTTCTAATAATGGATATAGGCGGAGGCAGTAATGAGTTTATTATAGCTGATAAAAGCAGAATATACTGGAAAGAGAGTTTTGATATGGGAGTTGTAAGGGTAAGAGAGAGTTCACCCCATTCAGAACCCATAACATCAATTGAGATTAAAACTCTTGAAAATTATTTCCGGAAGGGGATGGAGAGTCTGTGGGAGGCAGTAAAAAAGTATAGACCTACTCTTTTGATAGGTTGTTCAGGCTCATTTGATACATTGAGAGAGCTTTTATATCCCGAAGATGATTTTGCTGTTCCGTCACTCACTATGGAGAGAGACAAGATGTATTCGCTTCATAAGCGACTTATATTATCAAACAGAGAAGAGAGGTCTGTAATGAAAGGTATGTCCCCTATACGGGTTGATTATATTGTAATTGGCTCAATTCTTGTGAACCTTGTTATCTCAACCATCAACCCACTGGAGATTTGTCAGAGCTCCTACTCACTTAAGGAGGGGTGTATGGCAGAATTATTTGAAACATTAGCAACAAATAGGCAATAATATGAAATTACTTATAATTGACGACGAAAAGAGCATCAGAAACACATTGAAAGATATACTTGAATTCGAAGGACACGATGTTCATCTTGCTTCGGATGGGGTAGAGGGATTGGCGATGGCTACTTCTGATAATTATGAGGTGATTTTTTCAGATATTAAGATGCCGAATATGGATGGGATGGAGCTTCTTGATAAGCTATCAGAAGCAAATATTGACTCCTCAGTTATAATGATTTCCGGCCACGGCTCAATTGATACAGCTGTGGAGTGTATAAAAAAAGGTGCATTTGATTTCATTCAGAAGCCGCTTGACCTAAATAGAATACTTATCACACTAAGAAACGCTACAGATAAGACAATACTTGTTAAAGAGACAAAAAATCTCAAGAAAAAGGTGTCAAAAATTCCGGAAATTGTGGGGGCTTCAAATGCAATATCAGTTATCAAACAGATGATTGACAGGGTTGCTCCTACAGAGGCAAGAGTTCTTATAACCGGCTCAAACGGAACCGGTAAAGAGCTTGTAGCAAGATGGCTGCACGAAAAAAGTTCACGTAGTGAAATGCCCTTTGTGGAGGTAAACTGTGCAGCAATACCAGGTGAACTTATTGAGAGTGAGCTATTTGGTCACGAAAAAGGAGCCTTCACCTCAGCTGTAAAACAGCACAAAGGGAAGTTTGAACAGGCAGATGGTGGAACACTATTTCTGGATGAGATAGGTGATATGAGTCTGGCTGCACAGGCTAAGGTGTTGAGGGTTCTTCAGGAGAATAAATTAAGCAGAGTTGGGAGCGATAAGGATATAAATGTAAAAGTCAGGGTTATTGCAGCTACAAATAAGAATCTCAATGAAGAGATTTCAAAGGGTACCTTCAGGGAGGATTTGTATCACAGACTAAGCGTTATTGTTATTAATGTACCACCACTTTCTGAGAGAAAAGAGGACATCCCTCTTCTTGCAAACCATTTTATTGGCCAGGTTTGTGACGAGAGCGGAATGGTTCCTAGGGAGATTGAAAAAGATGCACTTGATGAGTTATCCACATATCCTTGGACAGGGAATATCAGGGAGCTCAGGAATGTAATTGAGCGTCTTCTCATTCTCAGCAATAACAAGATTACAAAAGCAGATGTTTTGGCCTACGCTAAGCCGATATTCAAATAATAAAAAAGGATGACTAATATTAATTAGTCATCCTCAAGGTGAATTAACCAGGTTTAAAAAGTGAAAGGATTACTCTCTTTCAATTCTCAATTGCTGGATGAAATTTCCATCCTCCTGGGTTTTAACAAACAATGTTACCCTAAATTTTTCTCCCCCCGCATTGAGATTGCCAATAGCATATTTCATTGGAGCTTTGCCACTTCTATAAGCAATGTTGAAATTCCTTGGGGTATAGTTCGTGAAGAACTCTTTAAGAATTTGTCTTGCCTGAGCCTTGCTGCAAACATTTACGCTTCCCATCACATCCAGCTCCAGATTTTGTGCAAACCAGGCGGAGAGTCGCTCTGAATCACCCGCTTGCATATATTTTGCAATTGGGACAAAGACATCCTGCTCCACTTTGTTCTGCCCCTGAAGTGAGGTGGCAAAAAGAATAAATAACGAAATAAGAAACGATCTCATATCTCTCCTCTTGTAAATCAATATCAGTATTATTAGCAAAAATCAAGCCATAAAGAAGTTGGCCCTATCTTAAAATAATCTTATTTTTGTAGCAATGAAGTTATCATTTCTGCTTACAGGCAAAACAGAGAGTGCATCCCTTATAAAGGAGATGTCGGTCTATGAAGACCGCATAAAAAGGTACTCTGCCTATTTACGAATTGAGATTCCGGAGCTAAAAAGAGTTGCATCCCTTAGTAAGGATGAGATAAAACAGAGAGAGGGGGAGAATATACTTAAGTACATAAAGCCACAAGATCAGGTTGTGCTTTTAGATGTTGCCGGAAAGACTCAGACCTCGGAAGAGTTTGCAGATTTTATTGAAAAGAGAGGTGTTTATGGAGCGAAAAGTCTCATCTTTGTTGTAGGAGGAGCATATGGCTTTTCAGATGAGGTCTATGAAAGAGCAGATTATAAACTATCACTCTCACCTATGACCTTTTCTCACCAGCTGGCAAGACTTTTGTTCCTTGAACAGCTTTACAGAGCATTTACCATAATAAGGGGTGAACCCTACCATCACGGCTAATGAACGAACTGGCAGATAAGCTTGTAGCTTGGAGAACCACAATTCTATGGGTGCTAATGTCACTTATGGCAATCTCTTCATTTATTGAGTTCTCATCACCTAACTCTATGGACAGAGAGGTAGAGAGCCTGGAGAAAACCATACATAAAAGGCAAGCTGTACTGGCAGAATATGCTGCCAAAGCTCTCCAGGAGCCGGATACAATATTTGTAGATTTTCCGGAACTGCCATCTGATATGGTTATATACAGATATTGCTCAGACACCCTTCAATCCTGGGCAAACCAGCTACCAGTTTCAAATGACGACATTGACTTTTTCCCTTTTGGATACACTCTCAATCACCTTACAAGCCGAGGTATTTCAAATACTCCATTAGCCTATCTGGGAGCAAGCGAACAATATGTAAGTCTAGGTTCAGCCTGGTACATAGTAAGCACATACACCAAAGGGAAGGTAACAGTTGTTGCAGCTCTTCTTGTGCAAACAGATTACAATTCAGAAAACTTAGTGTTAAGAAGCGAAATTAATCCTGCCCTCTCTCTAAGCAAAAGACTCTCTATTGTTCCTGTAACACACGATGAATCCTATGTTGTCAGAGGTGTAAACGGAGATATACTATTCTCTGTTTTAAAGAACCTTCCTTCTGAAAGAGGAGATGAAGGAAAAATTTTACGCCTTCTATCTATGATGTTTGCGATAGCAGCCCTTTTCAGCGATTTGGCAAGAAGAAAGAGAATAAAACAGTTCTTTCTTGCCTGGATAGGCCTCACAATAGTACTGGTTTTATCACTATATATGGCAGAGGGATCTTCATACAATATGTTATTCTCCCCATCTCTCTATGCAGACTTTTGGCTTTTTGGATCAATGGCAGATATGATGATTTGCCATCTATATATATTTCTTGTTATCCTGGCGCTCTTTACAGTCAGAAAAAGTCTTGCACTCTTTTACCTAAGAGGAGGTAAGCTCAAACGTGTGGTTGTTAAGTTCCTTCTTACCCTCATACCACTTCTTCTGATAATTTATATACATATAACTCTCAAATCACTTGCAATGAATTCAAGTATAGTACTTGAGCTCTATATGATTGATGAATTATCTGTATTTACAATACTTGCATATCTTTTATATGCACTTCTTTTTGTTGCTCTTCTTTTCTCGCTTCAACTCCTTAGGCCTCTTTTTAAATTCAAAGGAGGATTTTCTTTTTTGAAGCCAAAGAATATGCTCATTTTCATATCTTTGGCCTCTCTGTACACTCTATTATCCGTAAGCAGTTATGGTTACTCAAAAGAGTTTGAACGAAATAGAGTCTTAACAACCAAGATGTCTGTAGAGAGGGACCTTGATGTAGAGTTATTACTCAGGGGAGCAGAGAGAATGATAGAGAGCGACCCGCTCCTTTCGCTCTGGGTTCAGGTTAATCAAGGGGAGGAGATGATAAACAGCATTCTCACTGAACAATATTTTTGGAGTATACTTCAGAAATATGACATCAAGATTACTGTTTGCAGAAGGGATGACCCACTTCTTGTTGACAGCGACTCACAACCTCAGCATTGCGGCTCCTTTTTTGACAATGAGATAATGAGATACGGAATTCCTCTCTTTTCAAATTCCCGTTTCTTCTTTATGAATAATTACAACGGAAGGATAAGCTATCTTGGTTACTTTGTCTATCCTGGTTTTGGGGGTAATATTAACCTCTACATAGAGCTTGACTCCAAATTTATGAGAGCAAATGCCGGATATACAGAACTTTTACTGGATCATAAAAATACAGGAACCCTCAACCTAAGCTCAAGCTACTCTTTTGCAAAATATCTGAACAACAGAATGATTTCATTCTCCGGACGATACAATTATCCAACAATCCTGGAAGATAATTTTGACAAGGGATACAAAACGGTAAGAGAGGACGGGTTTATCCATTTTGTTAACAAAATATCCGGAGAGAACATTATAATGATTAGCAGACCGGAGAGGAGTCTCTTTCCGTATATAGTGACCTTCTCTTACATAATGCTCTTCTTCTCACTTATATCGTTCTCTATAATACGCACAAGGCACAAGGGAATATTCCCAAAGATGCCAAGAAACTCCTTCAGATGGAAAATAACAATCCTCATAATAGCATCTCTTGTATTTGCGCTCTTCTTTATGGGAGCGGGAAGTATTTGGTTCTCGCTTAACTATTTTGATGAGACAAACCGAATACAGATGGAGGAGAAAATGCAGTCTGTTCAGTCAACTCTTTCATATTACAGTAAGCAGGCAAAGAGATATAATGACCCTCAGTTTAATAATATCAGACTCTTCGAGGCGATGAACAGGCTTGCAGACAATACACAGATAGATATAAACATATACAGACCGGACGGCCAGCTTTTAAGAACAACTCAACCTGAAATATATGATAATTATATACTCGGTGCAAGGATGCACCCTCTTGCTTTCAGGGAGATTGTCTACAATAAAAAGAAGCAATTTGTAAACAAAGAGAAGATAGCAAGTTTGGATTACTACTCCCTATACGCTCCACTCTTTAATGCAGATGGTAATATGATTGCAATTGCAAATATTCCATATTTCTCCAGACAATCAGAGATAAGATCAGATGCCTCAAGTATAATAGCAGCAATAATAAATATCTATCTTTTATTGCTAATAGGAGCAGTTTTTGGAGGGTTTGCACTCTCAAACTCACTATCCAAACCTCTTGCCGAGATTAGCCGGAAGATGCAGTTGCTTGATATTTCGCAACACCCTGAACATATTGACTACAATAACAGAGACGAGCTTGGAATACTAGTTGCTGCATATAATAAAATGGTGGATGATTTAGAGTCTAGTACAAACAGACTAGCCCAAGGTGAGAGAGAGCAAGCTTGGAGGGAGATGGCGCGCCAGATAGCACACGAAATAAAGAACCCGCTTACTCCTATGAGGTTGAGTATTCAACACTTAATCAGGCTTAAACAGCAAAATGTAGAGGGGTGGCAAGATAAGTTTGAACGCATTGCAAACACTCTGATAGAGCAGATTGATATACTTTCAGACGTTGCAAGCGAATTCTCCAGCTTCTCCAGATTCTACTCGGAAGATATCTCAATTGTTGATTTGAATAAACTTATACGCGAACAAATTATTCT
Source organism: Bacteroidales bacterium (assembly GCA_028700975.1). Lineage (GTDB taxonomy): Bacteria > Bacteroidota > Bacteroidia > Bacteroidales > UBA932 > Bact-08. The sequence continues at coordinate 39,099 of JAQVRQ010000002.1, forward strand.
TTTTAATACAAGAGATGATATTACAATAAAATATAAGAGTGAAATTAAAGAGGCGATGGTCTCTGTAAGAAAGATGCAAATTTCAAGAGTTTTTGTTAATCTTCTCTCAAATGCTCTTCAGGCAATAGATCCTCAGAATGGAGGTAGTGTCGTGGTAACTCTGACTCAACAGGAGGGGCATTATGTAGCCTCTGTTGAGGATGATGGTCCAGGTGTGCCGGACAACCTTACTCACAGGCTATTTAAGCCTAATTTTACCACAAAGAGTAGCGGTACAGGATTGGGCTTGGCAATATGCAAAAGCATACTTGACCAAAGCCGCGGAGAGATCTCTTATAATAGATCCTCCGTGCTTGGCGGTGCCAGTTTTACAGTAAAAATTCCTGTTATTTCTGCCTCAGAAAAATCTGTATAGGGACTCCGTTGAAGTCAAAATGTTTTCTGAGTTTATTTTCAAGATACCTTTTATAATCTTCCCTTACATACTGCGGCAGATTGCAGAAAAATGCAAAAGTAGGAGATGGGCTTGGTAATTGAGTGATGTACTTAATCTTGATATATTTTCCCTTAATGGCGGGAGGCGGATAGTTTGCTATCTCCTCCAGCATAACCTCATTAAGTTTGGATGTAGATATCTTTTTTGAACGATTTGAATAAACTTTTGCAGCTGAGTCAAGTACATCAAGAATTCTCTGTTTGTTAATCACAGATGTAAATATGATTGGCAAATCAACAAACGGAGCCGTTTTATCCTGAATATCTTTTATGAAATCCTTCATTGTATTGGCACTCTTGCCTTCAATTGTATCCCATTTATTAACAACCAGTACACAACCCTTTTTGTTTTTTATTATAAGGTTGAAAATATTCATATCCTGACTCTCAACTCCTAGAGAGGCATCAACCATTAGTATACATACATCGGAAGATTCAATAGCTCTAATGGAGCGCATTACTGAGTAGAATTCTAGATCTTCCTTTACTTTGGTCTTTCTTCTTAAACCGGCAGTGTCCACAAGCATAAACTCGTGTCCAAATTTATTGTAATATGTAGATATAGAATCTCTTGTTGTTCCGGCTACCGGAGTAACAATATTTCTCTCTTCGCCCAGCAAGGCGTTGGCAAGAGAGGATTTTCCAACGTTGGGTCTCCCAATTATTGCAATATGAGGAATCTCTTTTTCTGTCTCTGCGTTCTCCTCTTCAGGAGGAAGCAATTCAATCACCTTATCAAGGAGATCTCCCGTACCACTTCCGCTTGCAGAAGAGATGCAGAATGGCTCTCCAAGACCGAATGCATTAAAAATATGTGAATCAAAAATTCTGTCACCGGTATCTACCTTGTTTGCAACCATTATAACAGGTTTTTTCCCTCGTCTGAGAATATCTGCAATAACTTCGTCGTAATCTGTAATACCTGTTCCAACATCGCACATAAAGAGGACAACATCGCTCTCCTCAATTGCCAGTAATACCTGTTTGCGAATTTCTGCCTCAAATATATCGTCTGAATTTAAGGCATATCCTCCCGTGTCTATAACGGAGAACTCTCTTCCTATCCATTCGCATTTACCGTAGTGACGATCACGGGTAACACCTGCTACCTCATCCACTATGGCCTTTCTCGTACCGACCAGACGGTTAAAGAGTGTCGATTTACCCACATTCGGGCGTCCTACTATGGCTACTATACTCATTTTAATCCTTATTGACAACCACCGGAACCGCAGGAGCAACCTCCGCAGCCATCCGAAATGGGGTCATATTTAATATTTATTTTTTTACCCCTGTTGTTTTTATGCCAGAGAATTTTCTCCTCAGATTTCGCACACATCAGGCCCTTATTGCGCAACTCTTTGTTGCCACCTATTTCAGATACAGGAAATTTACCATCCTTTCTGAAGATTATATTGAAAGAGAGCAGAAAAACTGCCAGCCCCACCATTAAAAGTGAAAAAAGTATTACTGTCATCTTAATCAATCAATTTTATAATAAACACATTTATTTTCCGGCAGAATTGGTGACTCACCAACCCTTATCATAGGGGGAAGTTGATGAGCCTTAAATGATGAACTATTAATCAAATGCATTATTCTGTTTATAAGGCTAATATCGCAACCCTCCTCAATTAGATCCGTAGCACTTCTCTTCTTTTCAATAAGTGAGTAAAGAATTGGATCAAGAACTGAATATTCAGGTAAGGTGTCGCTGTCCTTCTGATTTATGCTTAATTCTGCAGATGGCTCTTTTACCAAGATGGATTCAGGAATTATCCGCTCCTCTCTGTTAATATATCTTGCAACGGAGTAGACCTGCAGCTTGTATAAATCTGCAATAACCATAAGGGCCCCAGCCAAATCTCCGTATAGAGTTCCATATCCCATTGCAATTTCGCTCTTGTTAGATGTATTTAACAAAAGAGAGGCGTTTTGGTTTGTCCAGGCCATCAATGCCACGCCTCGTATCCTTGCCTGAAGGTTTTCAATAACAAGCCTTTTTGGCTCATCATTAAAAATATCTTTTAGCTCCGCCTGGAACTTTTCAAAGATTCCCTCAATTGGAAGAATGCTATAAGATATACCAAGATTTTCCGCAAGCTCTACTGAATCTGTAACTGAATGGACAGTTGAAAATGGAGATGGCATAAGTATACCGTGCACATTCTCTCTCCCCAGGGCCTCAACTGCGAGAGAGGCCACTAAAGCAGAATCAATTCCACCTGAGAGCCCAAGAACAGCACGCTCTCTGCCCGCCTCATTAAAGAATCTCTTTATTGAGTAGACAATCCTGTCGTGCAGAGGTTGAGGATTCAAGTTAAGCATAGTTAAAAAATAAAGCTTGTACTTATGGATTTGTAATTATACACTTTGTCGATAACGTCGCCAAATATTTCAGCTACTGAAAGCACCTTAATTTTTGATGTCTCCTCATCCGGATTTGGAATAAAAGGAATGGTATCAGAAATTATCACCTCTTTAAGAGCGCTATTAGCAATTCTCTCAATTGCGGGTCCGGAGAGCACAGCGTGTGTAGCAAGTGCCCTTACGCTCAATGCGCCCTTTTCCATTAACATATCTGCAGCCTTAGTGATTGTACCGGCTGTATCAATCATATCATCAATTATGATAATATTTTTACCCTCAACATCCCCGATAGCGGTCATAGAACCTACTACATTTGCCTTCTCCCTTGATTTATGGCAAATAATAAGCGGACAGCCTAATATTCTGGAATATGCATTAGCTCTTTTTGCGCCACCCATATCGGGAGCTGCTATAGACATATTTTCTAGCTTAAGATCTCTCAGATATGGGAGGAATATTGAGCTGGCATAGATATGATCAACCGGGATATCAAAAAATCCCTGAATCTGGTCTGCGTGAAGATCCGCAGTCATTACCCTATCGCATCCGGAGGCTTCAAGGAGATTTGCAACCATTTTAGCTCCTATAGGAACCCTTGGTCGATCCTTTCTATCCTGTCTGGCCCAGCCAAAGTAAGGCATTACGGCAATTACCTTATATGCAGATGCTCTTTTAGCTGCATCTATCATTAATAGCAGTTCAAATATGTTCTCTACGGGAGGTATAGTGCTTTGAACAATAAAGACTGTTGCACCTCTTACACTCTCTTCAAGCGCCGGCTGAAACTCTCCATCGCTAAAAACTGTTACTGATGACCTACCCAGTTCAAGGCCCAAAGAACTGGCAATTTTCTCTGCAAGATATCTGGAGCTTCTGCAGGAGAAAATTTTAATCTGATGTTGATGATCCATTATTATGTTTTTATTTTCTGTCCAATATTGATTCAATATAAGAGAGCACCTCTTCTCTTCCCATACCTGTTTCGGCAGAGGAGATGAAAATTTTAGGAAGCTCCTCCCAATATTCGAGCAAAACCTTTGAGTTCTCCTCTACTCTTTTATTAAGAGCAACCTTGCCAAGCTTGTCTCCCTTTGTGAATATTATTGCAAAGGGAACCTCAGCTTTGCCCAATTCTATTAAAAAGTTAAGGTCAATCTTCTGAATCTCGTGTCTGGAGTCCAACAACACAAATAGAAGCTGAAGCTCCTGAGATTCATTAATATAATTTTGATTTATCTCACTCAGCCCCTTTCTGTCCTTTTTGGATATTTTTGCATAACCATATCCCGGCAAATCTACCAAGTACCAGGAGTCGTTAATTAAAAAGTGATTTACCAACTGTGTTTTGCCCGGGGTTGATGACGTGTGAGCCAGTTTACCCTGTTTACACAATGCATTTATAAGCGATGATTTACCAACATTGGACCTGCCAATGAAAGCAAACTCAGGCAATCTGAGGGAGGGCTTATCACTTACTCTCCCGGAGCTGCCGGAAAATACCGCTTTACTAATTTTCATACTCTGGAATTATGGCGCAAAGGTACAATTTTATGCTTATATTTGTATGGTGACCAACAAAAAATCCAAGAGAGTATGAGAGAAGGGAGTAGCATCGGGTTGCTGGAACTGCAGGATGAGATAAAGGAGACACTAGAGAGGGAGTTAAAAAGAGGTTATTGGGTAAGGGCAGAGATAAGCGAAATAAAACAGCAGTCAACCGGTCACTGCTATTTGGAACTGGTGGAAAGAAAAGAGGGAGAGGAGAGTATCTCAGCCAGAGCTCAGGGGATTATTTGGGCATCATCATTCAGGATGATAAGACCATATTTCTCATCAACTACGGGAGAGGAGTTATCGCGCGGGATGAAAATCTTGGTAAAGGCCCAGGTTCAGTACACTGCGCTTTACGGACTATCACTTATCATCTCAGATATTGATCCATCTTACACAGTGGGTGAGCAGGAGTTGCAGAGGCAACGAACCATTATGAGGCTTAAAGAGGAGGGGATGTTTGAAATGAACAGCACACTTGAGTTGCCAGCTCTCCCATCAAAAATTGCTATTATCTCATCTGAAAATGCAGCAGGGTACAGGGATTTTATTAAACATCTGCACAATAATGAGTATGGATTTAACTTTCAGACTCAGCTCTTCTCCTCCTTAATGCAGGGTGCAACAGCTCCTCAGGAGATAATATCCTCTTTGGAAAAAATTGCAGAGAGAGCGGATGAGTTTGATTTGGTTGTTATTGTTAGGGGGGGAGGCTCTGTTCAGGATCTCTCCTGTTTTGATGATTATGAGCTTGCAGCTAACATTGCCCAGTTTCCTATACCTGTGCTTACCGGTATAGGACACGATCACGATTTTCATATAGCAGATATGGTGGCATTCCAGGGACTTAAAACACCAACTGCTACAGCTGATTTTATAATTGAGATATTTGCTTCAGAGGAGCAACATCTCTCATACATCCTCCAAAGACTCAATTTAGCCATCAGGAATAGAAGTGCCGATGAGCTTGCAGTTATTGATAGGATTGAATCAAAAGTTCATTCAAGGGCAATCGAAAGAATCTCCAAAGAGGGATACAAGGTAGAGTTGCTGGTTCAAAGAATTAAGTCTGGTAATCCATTGACTTTGCTAGATAAGGGTTATGCTGTACCACTATTAAACGGCAAGAGAATTAAGAGTGTAGAGAGTCTAGCCGAGGGGGGAGATTTAATACTTATTATGGCAGATGGAAAGATTGAGTGTAAAGTTGAAAAAATTTCAAAAATATGAAGAAAAAAGAGGCCATAAAGGGAGAGGGGATTGGCTACAGAGAGGCCATTGAAGAGCTGGAAAAGCTGGTTGTAAAGATTGAAGACCCTTCAACAAATATTGAAGAGATTGCACCACTGGTTAAAAGATCAATGGAGCTCACAGAGATTTGCAGAAGGGAGTTGGGAAGGTACAAAGAGGAGATAGATAAATTACAAACAAACTAGTATGGAAGAGCTTAAACTTTGGAGAGACGATCCTTGGCTTGAGCCTTGGAAAAGAGATATTTGGAACAGACATCAAGCTACTGCAATAAGGATGGCCGAGATGGCCGGAGGGGAAAAGCTTGCCGATGCAGCCAATAATCATCTCTACTACTGCTCCCATATTGAGGGAGAAGAGCGTATTTTCAGAGAGTGGGCTCCAAATGCCACATCTATCCACCTTTTATGTGATAAGAACGGATGGAGAAGAGATTCAG
>JAQVRQ010000002.1:45304-71176 GCA_028700975.1 Bacteroidales bacterium
ATCAGGTAATTAGCTTCTTACTCTCTAATTGTAAATATTGGCTTGAGGAGTTTCATTTTGATGGTTTTCGGTTTGACGGAATAACCAGTATGCTCTATTATGATCACGGAATTGGCAAAGTTTTCTCTGACTACTCAACCTATTTTTCCGGGAATATTGACAACGATGCCTTTATATATCTTACTATGGCAAACCGAGTTATCAAAGAGTGTAATCCTTCAGCCATAACCATAGCAGAGGATGTAAGCGGCCTGCCCGGCCTTGCTGCGCCATTTCGGAGCGGAGGTGTTGGCTTTGATTACAGAATGAGTATGGGGGTAGCAGATTACTGGATTAAGATTATTAAGGAGAGAAGAGATGAGGATTGGAATATGGGTGAAATCTATAATGAATTAACCAGTAAAAGATTGGATGAAAAGACAATAAGCTATGCAGAGTGTCACGACCAGGCAATGGTTGGAGATAAAACCATAATATTTAGACTGTTGGATGCGGAGATGTACACCTCTATGGAGAGAGAGAAGAGGAGTATAACTCTGGACCGGGGTATTGCGCTCCACAAAATGATAAGACTTATTACTGCATCAACTGCCGGAGATGGTTATCTCACATTTATGGGTAATGAATTTGGCCATCCTGAGTGGATAGATTTTCCACGTGAAGGGAATGAGTGGTCATACCACTATGCAAGAAGGCAGTGGAAGCTTGCTTTCAATAAACAGCTCAAATATTCAGAGCTATTAGCCTTTGAAAAGGAGTTGCTTAAGCTTCTTGCAAATGAGTCAATATACACAGAGAAGCCGGTAAAAGTGTTTCAGCACGATGAACGTCAATTATTGGCTTTTATGAGGGGTAAAACTCTTTACGCCTTTAATTTCAGCCCCATTAATTCATATCCAAACCTTAGAATTGATCTCCCTCCGGGAACATACAAACATATCCTTGATACAGATATGGAGAAGTTTGGAGGATTTGGAAGAATTAAGAGAGGAGAGAGACATATATCACTAAGAGAGGGTGATGCGAATTTCATCTCAATATACCTTCCAGCAAGGTGTGCAATAGTCTTAAAAAAAGGAAGATGAAACCAATTCTTAACATTTTTTTTGTTAAATTGCAGAGATAAACTTTAACCCTATGGCCTATTTACAATTCAATAAGGGAGAGCTGGTAAATCTTGAGTACTCTCTTAAAAGGGAGGTGCTCTCTACAAATCACGCCGGCGGATATCTGAATACTACTATTGTTTGCTGCAACACCAGAAAATATCACGGACTACTTGTCCTTCCTGTTGCAAATTTCAACAATGATAAATTTGTTCTTTTATCTTCTCTAGATGAATCTCTTATACAGCACGGTAAATCCTTTAACCTGGGTATTCACCGTTACGGAGACATCTACGAACCAAGGGGTCACAAATATATTAGGGATTTTGAGATAGATAAATATGTAACTATAACATACAGGGTTGGTGGTATGGTGTTAAGAAAAGAGATGATGCTCGCCCATAAAAAAGAGCAGTACTTTGCCAGATATACGCTTCTGGAGGCAAATTCACCAACAACACTTCAACTCAAGCCTTTTCTTGCTTTCAGACAAATACATACACTCTCGAAAACAAATTTGGATGCTGATACAAGTTACAGGGAGATTCCGGGAGGAGTATCATTCAGGATGTATAACGGATTTCCTAATCTAAATCTGCAACTTTCTGAAAAATCTGAATTCGTCTCAAATCCTGATTGGTACTACAATGTTGAGTACAAAGAGGAGAGAAGAAGAGCATACGAATCTTCGGAAGATCTCTTTGTTCCGGGGTATTTTGAGTTGCCTCTTAAAAAGGGAGAGTCTGTTATATTCTCTGCCTCCACAAATGTAGATACACCATCGGCCTTAAAAGGGAAATTTGAAAAATTTGCAGAGGAGAGAAGCAGCCGGGATAGTTTTGAAAGCTGTCTTAAAATTGCGTCAAAACAATTTATAATCTCTGATGGAGAGAAGTTGTCAATATATGCAGGATATCCCTGGCTTGACAAAAATTCAAGAGAGACGCTTCTTGCCTTGCCGGGGATAATGCTTTATGGTTTGGATGATAAAAAGAGATTTAGAAAGATTCTCGAAGATTTTGTTGAGAGAGAGGGGATGGTTCCCCACTCACAAGGCTGTAAGCCCGATGTGCCTTTGTGGCTTATTTGGAATATTCAGCAATACGCAATCTATTCCGGAAGCAACAGAGGCATTTGGAAAGAGTTTGGTCTTTTGATTAAAGAGATACTCAACTATTATAAAAATATTGGTCAGGCAGATTCAGTAGCCCTTCACGGAAATGGATTGCTATGGGCCGAGAGAAAAGGTTATGCTTTAAGCTGGATGGATGCCTATGTTGAGGGAAGGCCGGTGACTGAGCGAGAGGGGTACCAAGTTGAGCTGAATTCTTTATGGTACAATGCAATTTCATTTGCTATTGAATTGGCAAAAGGGGCAAAAGAGAGAGATTTTACAGAGGAGTGGGAGCCAGTTAGAAAGATTATAGCAAAGAGTTTTGTAAAGGCATTCTGGATTGAGGCTGGAGACTATCTTGCAGATTATGTTGGACACGAGGGCCAAAATAAGTGCGTTAGACCAAATCAGCTCTTCACCTGTTCATTGCAATATTCTCCACTTTCAGAGATCCAGAAATCTATGGTATTGAAGAGAATTAAGCAGGAGCTTTTAACACAGAGAGGCATAAGAACTCTCTCACCTCAAAGCCCCCATTTTAAGGGAGAGTACGATGGTGACGAATTCAGTAGGAATTCAGCATATCATATGGGTACGGCAAGACCTTGGTTGTTAGGTTTTTATATTGATGCAAACCTTAAGTTGCACGGAAAATCATTTCTCCAAAAAGCAGAGGACCTTATTGCTGCTTTTGAAGAGGATGTTCAGATACATTGCATAGGTTCTGTTTCAGAGGTATACGATGGGGATCCACCATACCATCCTCACGGATGCTCTTCGTACTCAATAAGCGTAGCATCATTGCTGTGGTCAATGAGACTTGTATCTGACTATAAAAAAATTATGGTATGAAGGTATTGATGTTTGGATGGGAATTTCCTCCTCACATATCCGGAGGATTGGGTACTGCCTGCTATGGACTCACAAAGGGTCTTTCAAATTCAGATGTAGAGGTGCTCTTTGTTATGCCATCAGCATCAGGTGATGAGGACGAGAGTGCAGTTAAAATAATCAATGCCAGCGATGTAGAGATATCTCACAGAGTGACTGATGTAAGGTATTTACTAGAGAATGTTCAGTATTTGAGAGTTGGAACCAATATGGTGCCTTACCTGGCTCCGGAGGAGTTTACTGAGATGGTAGAGAAGAGTAAAAAGGGACAGGTTAAGGGTTTTAAAAGTTTTCTGGGGCAGAAATACAATTTTTCCGGGAAATATGGGTCGAATCTTATGGAGGAGGTCTCAAGATATGCTATGGTTGCTGCTGAGATTGCTCTTTCACACGACTTTGATGTAATACACGCTCACGATTGGCTTACCTATCTGGCGGGTGTAGCAGCCAAAAAACTTACCGGAAAACCTTTGGTCGTTCATATGCACGCCACAGAATTTGACAGAAGCGGAGAGAATATTAACACCCTTGTTTATGACCTGGAGAAGAGAGGGATGAAGGAGGCAGATATGGTTATTGCTGTAAGCAATCTTACAAGAAACATTGTCATTAATAAATACGGAATTCACCCTTCAAAAGTTGTAACAGTCCACAATGCCGTTGATTTTGATGGTTTTGAGCAGATGGAGATAGACAATAGAATTGATGAAAAAATTGTCACGTTTTTAGGTAGAATAACCTATCAAAAGGGTCCTGAATACTTTATTGAGGCAGCTGCTAAAGTGCTTAAAAGGTATCCGGATGTGCGTTTTGTTATGGCGGGTAGCGGCGATTTGCTTAACAGGTCAATCAGAAGGGTGGCAAAACTGGGCATTGCAACAAAGTTCCATTTTACCGGTTTCTTAAGAGGAGAGGATGTGAAGAGAATGTTTGCATTTTCAGATGTCTATGTAATGCCGTCGGTATCGGAGCCATTTGGGATATCCCCACTAGAGGCGATGAGATCAAACGTTCCTACAATTATATCAAAACAGAGCGGAGTCGCAGAAGTATTGCATCACGCAATAAAGGTGGATTTCTGGGACATTGATGCTTTGGCAGACGCCATTTACGGCCTTCTGGCATATCCGGCTCTTAGTACAATGGCAATCAAACACGGATTTGACGAGGTAAACACACTCAGATGGGATAATGCCGCCCTGCAGATAAAAGAGATTTACGCTCAATTGACAAAAAAATAGCTATTATGAAAAAAAGCATTTGCATATATTTCCAGGTTCATCAACCCGATAGGCTCAGACTATACAGATTTTTTGATATAGGAAGAGAGTCCTGGTACTACGATGACTTTACAAACAGGACAATTTTGCAGAGAGTGGCGGAGAGATGCTACCTTCCCGCAAACAAAATAATGCTTGATCTAATAAAGAAAAACAAAGGAGCGTTTAAGGTATCTTACTCAATTTCGGGAGTAGTTTTGGACCAATTTGAAAAATATAGCCCAGAGGTCATTGAGAGTTTCAAGGAGCTGGCAAAGACCGGATGTGTAGAGTTTCTTGCAGAGACATATGCACACTCACTATCATCTCTTATAAATGAAGAGGAGTTTATTAAACAGGTAAAGATGCACTCTGTAAAAATTGAGCAACTCTTTGGTAATAAACCATCAATCTTTAGAAATACAGAGCTGATATACTCAGATAAAATTGGTTCAGTAGTAGCTGATATGGGCTTTAAGGGAATGCTCACAGAGGGTGCTAAACATATTCTGGGTTGGAAGAGCCCTAATTATCTATACACTAATTCATTAAACCCAAGATTAAAGCTGCTGCTCAAAAATTTTCAACTGAGCGATGATATTGCATTCCGTTTCTCAGAGAGGTCCTGGGAGAACTGGCCTCTTACTGCAGACAAGTATGTCACCTGGATTTCAAGATCACTTGAGAAGGAGGAGATTGTTAATCTTTTTATGGATTATGAAACCTTTGGCGAGCACCAACACGAATCTACCGGAATATTTAAATTCCTTGAGCACCTTCCGGGTTCCGTCCTATCACAAACAAACTACGAATTTGTTACACCCTCTGAGGCGTGTAAAAAGCATCAGCCGGTTGCACCTCTCCACGTTCCCTATCCCATCTCTTGGGCAGATGAAGAGAGAGACACAAGTGCCTGGCTGGGCAATGAACTACAGAACGAGGCCTTCGGAAAACTTTACGAATCCAGGGAGTTGGTTGAAGAGTCAGCAGATCCGGATATTATGGCGGACTTTCTTAAACTTCAGGAGAGCGATCACTTCTACTATATGTGTACAAAGTTTTTCTCGGATGGAGCTGTACACAAATACTTTAATCCATACGAAACGCCTTACGAGGCCTTTATCAACTATATGAATGTACTGAGCGATTTTTTGGTAAGAGTTCAAAAACGCTCGCTTGCAACACCTCTTAAGAGTGGAACAAAAATTGCAGGTACTAAGGGCTCTAAAAAGTTAAAAAGCAGATAAGCTGATATGTTAGAAAAATTGAAGATGCACCCCGACTACCTTTTTGAGGTAAGTTGGGAAGTGTGCAATAAGGTGGGCGGAATACATACCGTTATCGCAACAAAGGCACCATATCTCTCCGGGATAAAGGAGGGTGGCCATATATATATAGGTCCCGATGTATGGAGGGAGACAGCAGTTAATCCAGAGTTCAGCGAAGATGCTAATCTTTTCCGCTCCTGGAAGAGCAAAGCAGCAGAGGAGGGGATAAGAGTAAGAACAGGAAGATGGAATATACCTGGTTCTCCAACTGCAATTCTAGTAGATTTTAGCCCCTTTATTACAAGAAAGGACGAAATACTTACAAATTTTTGGAAGAAATTTAGACTAGACTCTCTAACCGGTCACTGGGATTATATTGAAAGTGCTCTATTTGGTTATGCGGCAGGTAGAGCTATTGAGAGTTTTGTTAAATACAACCTCTCTCCCTCACATAAAATTGCTGCACATTTTCACGAATGGATGACAGGAGCAGGGCTAATACATTTGAGAGAGAGTAAATTGCCTGTAGCAACCTTGTTTACAACGCACGCAACAACACTTGGTCGCTCAATAGCAGGCAACAATTTGCCACTTTACAACAGTGCCAACTGGAGTGATCCGGATAAAACAGCAAAAGAGTTAAATGTTACAGCAAAACACTCACTTGAGAAAGTTGCTGCAAGAGAGGCAGATATATTTACAACGGTAAGTGATCTAACATCAATTGAGTGCAAACAGTTTCTGGGTAGAGAACCGGATATTGTTACCCCAAACGGATTTGACCCACAGATTGCACCGGAGGGAGAAGCGCTTAATCTGCTCCGTAAAGAGAGCAGGGCATTACTGGTAAAGGTTGCGCAAGCTATGATAGGTGAGGAGATAAGTGAGGATGCAATTTTTATAGGAACAAGCGGTAGATACGAATTCAGAAACAAAGGATTGGACCTCTTTATGGACTCGCTTGCGCTATTGAGAAATATAAAAACCTCCAGGGAGGTTATTGCATTCATCTTTGTTCCCGCAGGACATAACGGACCCAATAAAGATCTTTTAGCAAAGCTGGAGAGAGGAGGAGATTACAAAACAAATATTTCTCACATTTTAAGTGAACCTGAATGGGATCCTGTTGTTAACAAGATTAGAGAACTGGGTCTAGACAATAAAAGAGAGGATAAAGTAAAAGTTCTTTTTGTCCCCTCTTACCTAAACGGCAATGATGGTATTTTTAACAAAAAATACTACGATTTACTGGCCGCACTGGATCTAACTCTCTTTCCTTCATACTATGAACCTTGGGGTTATACTCCGCTGGAGAGTCTTGCATATTCGGTTCCAACTATCACCACCAACCTTGCCGGATTTGGGTTATGGATAAAGGACCATATGAAAGATGGTCACCCGGGTGTTGAGATTGTAGAGAGAGGAGACACAAATTACAAAGAGGCTGCTTTACAGATGGCAAAACTTATTAAGCAGTTTTCAGAAGATAAGCCTGAAGAGAGAGAGAAGAGAAGGATAGGAGCAAAAAGGGCATCTGAAACGGCATTATGGAAAAAACAGATTAAAAATTACGATAAAGCATACTCAATGGCACTTGACAATATATCAGAAAATAATTCAGGATTTGTTCAGACACAAGATGAGAGAGACAAGCTAAGTTTTAAAATTAATGTAGCAAACTCTCCCAACTGGTCTTCAATAATCATAAATAAACAACTGCCAAAGAGAATACTAGCTCTTGATGAAATATCAAAGAATCTTTGGTGGAGTTGGAACGAAGAGGCTATTGAACTTTTTAAGATGGTTGATTTGGAACTCTGGAGAGCAAGCCAGGGGAACCCAATAATGATGTTGGACTCAGTAACTTTAAGTAAAGCCAGAGAACTTGAAAAGGATAATAAGTTTCTTAGAAAATTAGACTCAGTCTACTCTCAATTTAAGGATTATATGGCAGTTAAGCCTGACTCAAATGATCCTACAATATCATATTTCAGTATGGAGTACGGACTGGATCAGTCTCTTAAAATCTATTCAGGAGGTTTAGGCATTCTTGCAGGAGATTATCTCAAAGAGTCCAGTGACAAACTTGTTCCAATTGTGGGCGTAGGATTGCTATACAGATATGGATATTTCACTCAGAAATTATCATCCTCAGGTGATCAGGTAGCAGAGTATGAAGCACAGGATTTTACTAAATTGCCTGTAAATCAGGTAAGAGATAAAGATGATAACTGGCTTGTAGTTAGTGTAGCTATGCCGGGAAGAGTGTTAAAGGCAAGATTATGGAGAGCAGATGTTGGAAGAACTCCTCTCTATCTTCTTGATACAGATTTTGAGGATAATACTCCCGAGGATAGAGCTATAACTCACCACCTGTATGGTGGGGATCTGGAGAACAGATTGAAGCAGGAGATGCTACTGGGAATTGGAGGTATGAGAGCTCTGCGTATGTTGGGAATTGAGACAGAAGTATATCACTGCAATGAAGGGCACGCAGCTTTCACAGGGCTGGAGAGACTACGTGAAATTATCACAGAAAAAAATCTCTCTTACGGAGAGGCACTTGAAGTTGTGAGGTCATCATCCCTGTTTACCACCCATACTCCTGTTCCTGCCGGGCACGATGCATTCCCAGAAGATCTTTTGAGAGGATATATGTCACACTATCCATCAAGGCTTAAAATATCCTGGGAGATGATGATGTCTCTTGGAAAAATTGACCCATCAAACACAAATGAGAAATTCTCAATGAGTAACCTTGCCTGCAATTTATCGCAGGAGGTTAATGGAGTAAGCTGGCTTCACGGAAAGGTAAGTAGAGATATTCTAGCTCCTCTATGGCCAGGCTATCTTCCTGAAGAGTTACACGTAGGGCACGTTACAAACGGAGTTCACTATCCTACCTGGACTTCAAGTGATTGGAAGCAGATACACTCAGAGGTCTTTGGTGATGATTTTCAGTCGCATAACTATGACAAAAGTTGCTTTGAAGGTATATACACAGTTGATGATCAAAGGATATGGTCACTAAGGAATAAACTTCGCAGAAGATTAATTGATAAAATTAAAAATACACTGTCAAATCCAGTTTCGTCAGCTCACTACACACCACAGCAAATTGTGCAAATAAAGGAGAGTCTAAGAGATGACGTTTTGACAATAGGATTTGCCAGGAGATTTGCAACATACAAAAGGGCACACCTGCTCTTTAGAGATTTAAACAGGCTGGATAGGATTGTGAACGATCCAAAGCAACCGGTGCAGTTTATTTTTGCCGGGAAGGCTCACCCTGCAGATAAGGCAGGACAAGATCTGATAAGACATATTGTTGAGATCTCTCTTATGCCACAGTTTATGGGTAAGATTATTTTTGTTCCGGGATATGATATGATCTTAGCAAAGAAGTTGGTACAGGGTGTAGATATTTGGATGAATACACCAACAAGGCCGCTTGAAGCTTCCGGAACAAGCGGGGAGAAGGCTGTAATGAATGGCGTAATGCACTTCTCAGTACTTGATGGTTGGTGGGTAGAGGGTTATAAGGAGGGTGCCGGTTGGGCCCTTTCAATGGAGAAAACCTATGAAAACCAGAACTATCAGGATGAGCTTGATGCTGCAACAATTTACAATATGCTTGAAAACGAAATAGCTCCTGTCTTTTACGATATAGACAAGGAGAACGGAGTACCAAGATATTGGGTAAATATTATAAAGAACACTATTGCAAAAGTGGCGGGCAATTTCACAACAAACAGAATGATTTCAGATTACGTTGAGAAATATTACAAACCTCTTGCAAAGAGGCACTCTATTGTTGCTGCCAATGATTTTGCTTTCGCTCGCGAAATGGCTTACTGGAAAAGAAGAATGCGTACAGAATGGCCAAATATTGAGGTGAAAAGCGTATATAAACCTGATAACACAAGGGTTAATCTATCAATTGGAAATGAGTACCACTCGGAGGTTGTTTTATCACTGGGCTCGCTGACTTCTGAAGAGATAGGTGTTGAGTTTGTTCTAGCCACATATGATCAGGCTCAAAAGAGAATGGTTATAGTAAAAAGAGAAGAGTTTAAACCAGAGAACAGGGATGGTGCAGAGGTAAGATACATCTGCAATATGCTTCCGGAGAAGGCCGGAGCATATAATATTGCCGTTAGAATGTTTGCCAAGCATCCTAACCTGCCTCACAGACAAGATTTTGATTTAGTAAGATGGTTGTAGCAGCTACAGGATTTTTTGACGGTGTTCATAAAGGACATCGCGCAGTGCTTGATAAAATTTGCGCCCTTTCTAAGGCTCAAGGTGATAAATCTGCAATTTTTACTCTATGGCCTCACCCCAGGACTGTTTTACAACAGGATGCAGCTAAATTCAGACTTCTCAATTCGCTCGAGGAGAAGGTGGCTCTGTTAAAGCAATATGGTATTGATGATGTTTATACTCTGCCATTTGACAAGGAGTTTGCATCCCAAACCACAGAGGAGTACTTTAGAGAGTATCTCATTAAAAGATACAATGTAAACACTCTTGTTATTGGTTACGATCACAGGGTGGGGAAGGATATTAATCAGACCCAGGATGAGATGATGCAAATAGCCAGAAGTCTCGGCATTAATCCTGTAAGAGTTAATGAATATACCGAGGAGGATTCTGGCTTGATAATAAGCTCAACAAAAATCAGAGAGATGCTCCAAGAGGGAGATATTGACTCTGCAAATTCACTTTTAGGGTACAGATATGGATTGGAGGGTGTAGTCGTGGAAGGGATGAAGATTGGCAGAGGGATGGGCTTCCCAACAGCAAATATGAGGCTTTACGAGCCTTTGAAGGTGCTTCCTGCAGATGGAGTCTATGCAGTATGGATAGAGTCCTCTGGAAAGGTATATAGAGGCATTACAAATATTGGAAAAAGGCCAACCATAAGCTATAATAATGAGAGAACAATTGAGACCCATATCCTAAACTTTGATGAAGATATTTATGGATTAAGCATTAAACTGGAATTTGTCTCAAAAATGAGAGATGAGGTTGCCTTTGCATCAATTGATGAATTAAAGGAGCAACTTTTTAAAGACAGGGAAAATTCCTACCTTTACCTACACGAGAATAATATAACAATAAGATAGTATGGATGCCAGTACGATAATCTACATAGTTCTTGGTCTGGGAGCCCTTATACTTCAGGGTTATATGGAGAAGAAGAAAAAAGAGCAGGCTAGATTCAGACAACAGGAGCAGCCTCACGATGAACCTCCTGAGATGTTTTATGAGGAGCAAATAAGAGAGGTTAGCAATCAGATAAGTGAGTTAGAGGGAGTTCCTCTTGAGGAGTATTTGGATAGAGCTCCAGTAAAAGAGGATAATAAGAAGATTGCTTACGAAATGATTGAAATTCCTCCTGTTTCAAAGGAGTATGGAAATACAGATCTTCCAGTTTATAACGCGGATGAGAAGATCGAAGAGTTGGTTTTTGAGATAAATCCTCGAAATCTAGTGCTTTATTCGGAAATTATGTCTCCCAAATTCAGGGAGTAATTTCATTATTCAGGAAATTTTTTTATCTTTGTAACAAAGAGTCCAGTCCTGCTGGATTCTTTTTTAATTTTTTAAGTTATGTCAAAAATACATTATTTAACTTCAGAAGGGCTGGAGAAACTCAAGGCCGAATTCCAGCAACTGGTATCGGTTGAGAGGCCTGCTATATCAAGACAGATTGCAGAGGCCCGTGACAAGGGAGATCTCTCTGAAAATGCTGAATACGATGCGGCAAAAGAGGCTCAGGGTCTTCTGGAGCTCAAGATTTCTAAACTTGAGGACATGATAGCTAACGCCAGGATTATTGACGAATCCAGGATTAATACCACCCATATTCAAATAATGAATAAGGTTAAGCTTAAAAACCTCACAAACAACACAGAGGTTGAGTATACTCTTGTAGGGGAGACAGAGGCAAACCTTAGGGAGGGCAAGCTAGCTGCAGCAACCCCTATTGGAAAAGCTCTTATTGGTAAGAGTAAAGGAGATGTTGTAGAGGTTAATGTCCCATCAGGAGTAATCAAATTTGAGATTTTAGATATTTCTAAATAAGATGTCATCAATATTTTCAAAAATTGCATCCGGCGAGATACCATCATTTAAGGTAGCAGAGGATAATAATTTCTACGCCTTTCTTGATATTAATCCCATCGCCCAGGGTCATACTCTAGTCATTCCAAAAAAGGAGACAGACTATATTTTTGACCTGGAAGGGGAGGAGCTAAAAGGGCTCTTTGCCTTTGCTCAAAAGGTTGCAAAAGGTATTAAAGAGGCAATTCCTTGCAAAAGAGTGGGGGTAGCTGTTATTGGTCTGGAGGTTCCCCACGCTCATATACACCTTATTCCTATTAATTCAGAATCAGATATTGATTTTAGAAGACCAAAGCTAAAGCTTGATAAGCAAGCAATGGAAACAATCTCAAACGCAATCTCATCAAAAATTCAACTTTGACAACATTTATGAGAAAACTTCTCTTACTATTAATTACAGCAATTATTGCTGTTTCGTGTACCTCAAATAAAGCAACCATAAAGGCAAAAATTGAGGGGTTGAATAATGGACAGCTGGTTCTTAAAGTGCTCAGGTTAAATACCCAGAGTGTTGTTGACACAATTAAAACAGACAGCGAAGGCTCCTTTATTTACAGAACAAAAAAACTAACTGAATTGCCGGAATTCTATTACCTCTACCATAAAGAGAGAAAAGTGGCTTCACTTATTCTTACAAGAGGAGATAAAATTTACCTGACATCAGATACGCTTGGTTTAGAGATATTAATTGAAGGTTCCAGCGAGAGCACATTGCTTAATGAACTTGAAAAGGAACTTTTGGCAAAAAATACTGAATTTGAAAAGATGCTTCAAAAGAGAAGTGTTGCTCTTGAAAACAAAAATGGTAAACTTGCGGATTCGCTTAATTTTGTGCTTGGCTCGATGTTCGTTAAAAACAAACAGGAGGCAATTAAGCATCTCTATTTAAATCCAAATTCGCTTACCAATGTTTATCTTATGTATCATAAAATGCCAGGAGATCTTCCTCTTTTTGGAGATATGCGTGATATTCTTCTCTACAAAAGGGTATTTGACTCTTTAAGCGTAGTATATCCAGGCTCTCCATATCTCAATCCAATTTTGGATGAAATTTCATTAAGGGAGAGAAGCGAAGCATTTTCATCAAAACTACTGGATGCATCAGAAGTTGGATTTCCGGATATAAAACTACCAGATACAAAATCACAAATTAGATCACTTTCAGAACTCTCAGGCAAACCATTTATATTGGTATTCTGGTCTGTTAATGATGTTAACCAGAAGCTCTTTAATAGAGACCTTCTTGAGCTCTACGACAGATACTCTCCACTGGGTCTTGAGATATATCAGGTTAGTGTAGATACAGATAAGACAGCGTGGGCAAGAGCAGTTGCAGAGCAGAGTCTTCCTTGGATTAATGTATGTGATGGTTTAGGTTCTGCATCACAAGCATTAGCAACATATAACATTAAAGAGGTTCCATCTCTCTTTGTAATTGACAAAAGTGGATCTATTGTTGCAAGAGATGTTTTTGACTCTAAGCTAAGTAGAGCTATAGCAAAGATCTTTTAGAGACTCCCGCAATAAAGTCCTTCAGATAAAAAGGTTCGAAATAAGCCACATCGGCAAATTCGGACCTTTTATATTTATCCATCGCAGGTAAAATCATCCCTCTTGCAGAGGCGTATCCATCTACAAAGATTGCATTAGGGTGGTCAATTACGCTTTTAAATTTATCTGCACCATCTCCGGTAAATACTACCTTACCAGCAGAGAGAATCTCTGCAAAACTATCACCTGTAAGTATGTGTGCCTCAGTTTTAGTTAACTGCTTATAATTTTCGTCAAAAATTGCAGTGTATACCTCCATCCTTCTGGCATCTATCATAGGAACTATTCTGTATGGAGCTTCAGGAGTAGAGCAATTTTCCAAGGAGAGTCTGGCGATAAGTTCGAGAG
The DNA here is from genome assembly GCA_028700975.1 of Bacteroidales bacterium. GTDB lineage: Bacteria > Bacteroidota > Bacteroidia > Bacteroidales > UBA932 > Bact-08. The sequence goes on from JAQVRQ010000002.1 coordinate 58,971, forward strand.
AACCAACCGCAATTAGAGGAATATTGGCTCCATAACATATCCCTTTGGCTACAGAGACTCCAACCCTTAAACCTGTATATGATCCAGGCCCTTCACTAACGACAACGGCACTACAATTTTTAATCTCAACAGAGGCTTCGTTGAGAACCTCCTGTATAAAGCCCGGGATTACCCTTGCGTGTGCCTTATGCTCCTTAATTTCTCTCTGGGAAACAATTATCCCGTCAATACCAAGTGCAACTGAGCAGACCTCTGTGCTAGTCTCAATGAGCAAGAGACAAATGGAATTACTTTTTCTCATCCAAAGATACCTTTGTTCCGGATTTTAAGGTTTTGCTGATTGCTGAATATGGACCTATAACAATTTTTTCACCTTCATTAAGTCCAGATAAGATTTCAATATTTGTTATATCCTGAATACCTGTTTTAACCTCTCTAACCTCAAGTGTATTGTCCTCTTTTACTACGAAAACCTGTTCTGTAAGCTCCTCACTCTTTTTATTTGCGAGGGTGTCCGCAAATAGATCCTTTCTGGTTGTAATAGTTTGAACCGGTATAGATATTATATTATCTCTTCTATCAGTTTGAATTGAAGCTGTTGCCGACATACCGGGGCGGAATGGATTAACGCCTGCCTCTGCCAAATCTGAGTATGATTCAGGAAGTATCAAGATCTTCACCTCAAAGTTTGTTACCTGCTCAATAGATGACCCAATATTTTTTGCTGAATTGGCAATTTGTGTAACAAGACCGGTAAATTTCCTTCCCGGATATGCATCCACCTCTACCATTGCAGTATCGTTCTGATGTATCCGAATAATATCATTCTCATTAACATCTACAAGCACCTCCATTTGATCAAAATTGGCGATTCTAAGCAATTCAGTACCCGCCATCTGGCTTGTTCCCACAACTCTCTCTCCCTTCTCAACATTCATCTTTGAGATAATTCCATCCATTGGAGCATAAATGGTTGTTTTTACAAGGTTGTCCTGAGCCTCTTGCAGAGCAGCAGTAGCACTCTTTACATTAAACTCGGCAGCTTTAATTTGCTCCTTGGTTACATTGTATTGTGATAGTGAACTCTCAAAGTCTGCCTCTGAAATAGCTCTCTGATCAAAAAGGGTCTTATTTCTCAGATACGATTGTTCAATTTGTTTGAACTGTGCAATTTGTTGAGTCAGTTGTGCTTTTACAGAATTAAGAGAAGCCTCCGCCCTGTCTCGCATTGAGATGTATACATCCTGTTTGATTTTAATGATAAGCTCTCCACGCTTAATCATATCACCCTCTTTAAAATTGAGCTCAACAATTTCACCCGATACATCCGGAGAGATTTTTACCTCCACAACCGGTTTGATTTTACCGTTAGCCGGGATTACCTCTGTTATTGTGCCTTTGGCAACGATTTGTGTGTTTACCTGAACACCCTTGTTGCTATTTTTCCTTCCAAAAATTACAAGCACAACAATTATCAGGACCGCTGCGCCTATTATCCATTTAAAACTCTTCTTCATCATTATAATGTTATGGGATTCCCCTTGTAGAAATCAATTATTTTTTGTTGAAATATGAACTGGTACTTAGCTTGCAAAAAATCTGACTTGCTTCTGAACAGGTTATTTTTTGCAACAGTGTAATCAGTTGCATTAAGTACCCCTACATCAAATTTTTGCTGTACATATCTGAAAGACTCCTCCATTGCCTTTACATTTCTCTCTGTAGCTTTGTAACGAGCAAAGAAAGAATCTGCATCGTTAATTGCCTGCTGAATCTCTTTATAGAGAATCTGTTCTCTGCTTCTTGCCTCTATTTGAGAGCTAGCTACTCCAAGTTTTGCATTTTTTATTGAAGTATTTGTTCTCCACGAATTAAAAATAGGGATGCTTATGCTAAAAGAGATGGATGGGTTTCTATTCTCGTTGAATTGGTCCATAAACTTCTCATCACGACTATCCGCATAATATGTGCCATAACCTGCCCTAAATGATAAAGATGGATAAGCCTGACCCTTGGCTATTGCAAGTTGGAGTTCTGAATTCTTCTTGTTTAACCTAGCCACCTCCATTTGAGGAAGGTCCATTGAAGAGTCAAAGAGTTCGTTTGGATTTTCACCGGTATGCTCTCCAACTTTGAGATTCTCTCCGGGAGATGCTACATCAAATGAACTCTCTGATGGGAGATCCAGAAGCTGTCTTAAAGTAAGCAGTGCGCTTGAAACCTGGTTAAGTGCATTTGTTTGCTGAACCTGTTCGCTTGCAAACTGAGCCTCAATTTCAAGCAGTGAACTATAGGCCTGACTTCCCGCATCCACAAATTTTCGTGTGCGTTCAACCTGTTCTGCTGTACTTTCCAGGCTTGAATTTGCCGATTCAAGAATCTCTCTTGCAAGGAGAACCTGAAGATATGCTCTTGCAATCTCAATTGAGATATCATTTTTTATTCTTCCAACCTCTTGTCTTGCTATTTCTCTTAAAACCCCTTTGCTTTTGAGATCGTTGTTTTTAACCATACCCTCAAAAAGGACAAGGGAGGCGTTTGCAGAAGCATTTGTGCTCTGGCTGAGTTTGTTCTCAATAATCTGAAGGTCATTCATATTGACGGAACGACCCCAGTTCATACTATGGCTAAGAGATGCGTTAAGAGAGGGCAAATAGTTCATTTTTGCCTGAAACAAATTGTTTTCACTCTGCTCAACAGCAAGCTCTTGCTGTTTGATTCTCAAGTTATTATCCCATGCATACTTTATGCACTCCTCAAGACTCCACAATTTCTGCTGTGCAGAAATTATTGTAGGGATAAAAATGAGGATAAAAACGGGGAGTTTCAAAATACTTTTCATAGAACACAAAGGTATAATTATTTTTTTTTCAAAACCCCCCGATTATTAGCAAATCAATTCATTTTAGTCTATTTATATATTACCATAGACCTACCTTGAGATTCATAGAGTTTTTTGCTTAGGAATTTAAGGGCCTTTACAAATTTTTTTGCTCCGTATCCAACGCCAAAACCAACATATTTTACAATCTCCTGATCCCAGCTACCATCGCCACCCCTAGTGGCCAAACACTCATTCTCATCTAGATGAACGAGAGATAATAACATTGCATTACTCTTTTCCATTATGCCTTCTCCCATCCTTTTTTAAATCCCTCTTTAAAATTTGGCCAGTATTTCTCTGCCTTTTCAACTAACTTGAGGAGTTCATCCACGGCCTCAAGCAATCTTTTAAGTTTGCCTCCGCCACGACAAAGAAGTTCTCTCTCATCCAGGGGAGTTACTCCCCATCTTTCCAACTCTTTTCTTTTCATAGTCGTCTTTATTAATTATCCGCAATAAGGCGTGCGGATACCGCCGGAGTGTGCACTCTCCTTTTATAATTTCATTTTAATTATCACACATTACATATTGTATATCCTGTCTGATATCACTTTTGAGCGCTCTTTATGTGAGATTATTATAACAATTCTGCCTTTTTCCCGCTCCATTTTAAGAGCCCTTTCTGCAAGGAATTCCGAGTCTCCATCCATTGAAGAGGTACCCTCGTCAATAATAAGAATGTGAGAATCTTTGTAGAGAGCCCTTGCAAGAGCCACTTTCTGTTGTTGTCCTCCTGAGAGTAATGAGCCACCTTCACCTACCGGAGCCTCAAAACCCAACGGAAAAGAGGCAATAAATCCTGTCATCCCAAGTTGTTCACAAATTTCAATAACTCTAGATGTATCCGGCTCCTCCTCACCAGGGGCAATGTTTTCAAGTATGGTTCCCGCAAAGAGTCCGGGGTTCTGCGGAACCACAGCCACCATATCCCTCCAGCATCTGAGATTAATATGATCAATATTAAGATTATCTGCATAGATAACTCCAAGTGATGGTCTTCTTAGTCTGGTAAGAAGTGATATAAGTGTGCTCTTTCCACATCCACTCTCTCCCGTAACAGCAGTTATTTCACCGCATCTGAACTCCATATTAATATCCTTGAAGAGCGTTACTCTCCCGGGATATGAGAAGCTAACATTTGATATTTTAACAGATACAGGAGCTGCCGTATTGTGAACAATCCCACCATCCAGTTGCTCTGTCTCAAGATCTAGTATCTCAAATAGTCTGGATGCAGCAACGGTTCCCTCTCTTATTTCCGGACTAGAAGAGACAAGCTCGGCCAGGGGAGATGTAAATAGAGAGACTATTGTAAAGAATGCAACCAGTTCACCGGGAGTTATATTTCCATTCATCATCTCAATCCCACCTAGCCACAAAACCAGAAGAATCAGTAATCTTGATGCAAAGTCTGCAGCGGAACCGGTAAGAATAGCAACACGCGCGCTTTTTTCAACACTTTCAAGAAGAGAGGATAGTGCTGAGGTACACCTCCCTGCAAAATAGTTCTCACTTGAGGAGTATTTGATGGCCAGGTGTGACTTAACTGTTTCAATAATCCCATTCTCAAATTTTGCCCCTCTCTCCATTATTGTTCTCTGCTCTCTTTTGTTAAAGATATCTGCGAGGCGGAAGAGGCCAAAGTATACAGGAATTGCCGACAGTGCCGGAATTGCCATTCTGGGAGATAATGCAAACATTGCTCCTGTAGCAAAAATCAGCATAATTGCAGATATTCCCAATCCGGATAGGGTTGATGTAAGGTAACTTCTGATTTTGGCTGCATCTGAGATTCTAGAGGTAATTTCACCTGTCTCCCGTGCATCGTAAAAAATACCGGGAAGTTTAACCAGATGACGAATATATTTCCCCATCAGCTCCATATCCATAGATATCCCCACTTTTACCAGGATTGTGCTCCTTACCCAGGATAGTATTAGGGATAATATAAAAACCAGTGCTGCAAGAAGAGATGCTATTGTCAAATTGATCATCTCTCCTGAGGGGATAATCTTATCCAGAATAATCTTTATAAAAAGTGAAATTGCGAAGGATGCAACGGTAAAAAGGATTGCAGCCACCATTGCTTTCCCAAGGGATCTTCTGTTTGAGATGAGTAGGCCAAATAGTCTAGAAGAGATGCTTACACCCTCTTCCCCTTTATTAAACCTCTCTGCAGGTGAGATAGTAACAAGTTTTCCGCTCCACTCGCTTAGAAGTTCTTCAAATTCAACATTGTGAATCTCCCCATCAAGAGGGTCCATTATTCTTAGCTTTTGATTTCGAATGCCATATAATACAACAAAATGGAGCAATCCTCCTCTCTTTTGAAGATGGAGGATAACCGGTTTTTGAATTTTGTAAAGAGAGTTTTTCTGACCCTTATACCCCTCTGCGTTAAATCCAAATGTACGGGCCGCATCAATTAACCCTTTGATTGTGGTTCCTCTGCTGTCTGTATTACTAAATAGTCTTATTCTGGCAATTGGGAGCTTAAGCCCCCAGTAAGCAGATACAGACGCAAGACAGGCAGCTCCGCAATCGCTGATATCGTGCTGCCTGATTTTTATAGAATAGCCCATCTCTCTCCTCCTCCTAAATTTTGTTGAAAATCTCTTTTGAAAAACAGAGGGCGGAATCTTCTCTCTCACCTCTCCCGGCCCCGACAGGAACTCCAGCTCCTCGTCCGCCTCTCTGCATTGCAAAGATGAGGAGAGATGTTATTGACTATATGATAAAAGGTAAAAAATTGATGCTCTTTACTTAAGAGGCAGAAATTGCTAAAAATTTGACGACAATTTCAGAAATCAAATGGCCGATACTAGATTTTTCAGGTATGGGAATATTGCAGGTGCTATTTTGGAAAGATATCCGTATAAAAGAGAGTCATCAATAGTCTCTTTTGGTAAAAACTGGAAAAGTTCGTCAAGCGATTCCAGAAGATATACAAGTACGCTTAAGATAAAAGCATATTTAATCAGGGCAAAAATTATCCCCATCAATTTGTCAAGCCATCCAAGAAGAACTAGTTTAACGAGACTCTCTACGGCTTTTCCGGCAAGATTAACGAGCAAAAGGACCCCGATAAAAATAATTGCAAATGATATTATATTGAGAAGATTTTGTTCAACATTAATCCAATTGATAAGTTTTGAACTTACAAAATCTGAAAAATGGTAACCTGCCCATATCCCCAGTATAAGTGCCATAACTGCAGCTGCTTGGCGTACAAAACCCTTCATAAACCCTGCAAAGAGAGCAGGGATAAGGCAGATAAGAATTATAACATCTACTGTATTTAGAGACATAACACTCAATTTTTTTCAAAAGTAGTGAATAATCGTATCTTTGCAAATTCAAAAAGTTTATATAAAATGAGATTCGCTGAGTATAAAAATCTTGATCTTGTAGAGATAAACACTACAGTACTTGATAAATGGAAGAGAGAGGGTTGTTTTGAGAGAAGTGTTACAGAGCGCGAGGGTGCTCCTCTTTTTGTTTTTCACGAGGGACCACCCTCTGCTAACGGAATGCCGGGTATTCACCACGTAATGGCAAGGGCTATCAAGGATGTCTTCTGTAGATTTAAAACTCAAAGCGGATATCAGGTTCAGCGCAAAGCCGGATGGGACACTCACGGACTCCCTGTAGAGCTGGGAGTGGAGAAGAGCCTCGGCATAACTAAAGAAGATATTGGCAAAAGTATATCTGTAGAGGAGTACAACGCCGCCTGCCGTAAGGAGGTTATGAAATATACAAAGGAGTGGGAGGGGTTAACAGAGCAGATGGGTTACTGGGTTGATATGAATAATCCTTATATAACTTATGACAACAGATATATTGAGACCCTCTGGCATCTGCTAAAAAATATTTATGGAAAAGGATTATTGTATAAAGGTTATTCAATCCAGCCATTTTCTCCAGCAGCAGGTACAGGTTTGAGTACTCACGAGCTAAATCAGCCGGGATGTTACAGAGATGTTAAGGATACTACCTGCGTTGCTCAGTTTAAAATTATAAGGAACCAAGCCTCTGAGAGACTTTTCAGCGATATTTCTAAAGAGAGGGGAGAGGAGTTGCCGCTATTTATGCTGGCCTGGACCACTACCCCTTGGACTCTGCCTTCTAATACAGCTCTATGTGTTGGGCCAAATATAAAATATGTTACAGTAGTATCAGAGAACCCCTATACACACGGTAAGGCGGTTTATATTCTTGCAGAGGAGCTTGTTGATGCACATTTTAATTCCAAGAGTGCACCGTTTGAGAAATTTGGAGCTACTATTTCAGGCTCAAAACTTTGTGGCATTGAATATGAACAATTGATTCCGTGGATTAATCCAGCTCCGGGAGCAATGAGGGTTATATCCGGTGATTTTGTGACAACAAGTGATGGTACAGGGATAGTGCATATTGCTCCAACTTTTGGTGCTGATGATGATAAGGTGGGCAAGGCTAATGGCGTTCCTCCCCTTATAGTTGTTGATTCAAACGGAGTGAGGCAACCTCTTGTAGACAGAACCGGAAAATTTTACAGGATTGAGGAGCTTGAACCTGAATTTGTAAATAATAGCGTCAATGACTCATATAGAGAGTTTGCCGGAAGATTTGTAAAAAATGCATACGATTCTAACCTGAGTGAGAGCGATGCCACTCTTGATGTTGATATTGCAGTAATGCTTAAACAGCAGGGGCTTGCATTTAAGATTGAGAAGCACACACACTCATATCCTCACTGTTGGAGAACTGACAAACCTGTTCTATACTATCCTCTTGACTCTTGGTTTATTAGAACTACAGCTGTTCAGGATAGAATGATTGAACTTAATAAGACAATTAACTGGAAGCCTGAGGCAACTGGAAGCGGAAGATTTGGTAAGTGGTTGGAAAACCTGCAGGATTGGAACCTCTCAAGAAGTAGGTATTGGGGAACTCCGCTACCAATCTGGAGAAGCGAAGATGGAAAAGAGGAGATATGCATCGGATCTGCAAAAGAGTTATTTGAAGAGCTTGACAAATCTGTAAAAGCTGGTTTTATGCAGTCAAATCCTTTTAGGGACAAGGGATTTGTCCCAGGGGACTTCTCAAAAGAGAACTACGAGAAAATAGATTTGCACAGACCATATGTAGATGATTATATTCTTGTCTCACCATCAGGAAAGGCAATGAGAAGAGAGGCAGACCTTATTGATGTATGGTTTGACTCAGGAGCAATGCCATTTGCACAGGAGGGGCTGGAGAGGCTGGAGAGCGAGGCTTTTGGCAGAACAGCCGATTTTATTGCAGAGGGAGTAGATCAGACAAGGGGATGGTTCTTTACACTCCACGCAATCTCCACAATGGTAAGTGACAAGGTGGCCTTTAAAACTGTTCTCTCAAACGGATTGGTGCTTGATAAAGATGGAAACAAAATGAGCAAGAGGCTCGGCAACGCTGTGGATCCTTTTAAGACCCTGGGCGAATATGGTGCCGATGCTCTCCGCTGGTATATGCTTACAAATGCACAGCCTTGGGATAACCTTAAATTTGATGTAGGGGGAGTGGATGAGGTAAAGAGAAAGTTCTTTGGAACGTTGTACAATACATACTCGTTCTTTGCTCTCTACGCAAATGTTGATGGATTTAATAATTCGCAGCCTCAGGTGGATATCTCTGAGAGGCCCGAGATTGACAGATGGATAATTTCATTGCTCAATACCCTTATAAAAGATGTAACAGAGGCATATGAAGATTATGATGTTACCTCGGCAGGAAGGATGATTCAGGATTTTGTGAACGACAATTTAAGCAATTGGTATGTTCGTTTGAACAGAAAACGGTTCTGGGGTGGTGTTATGGACAGGGATAAACTCTCGGCCTACCAAACCCTTTACCAGGCGCTTGAGACAGTGGCGATACTGTCGGCCCCAATAGCACCATTTTTTATGGAGAGGCTCTTTCTGGATCTAAACGCTGTATCTGAAAGGTATAAAGAGAGTTCCGTTCACCTGGCTATGATGCCTAAAACAGATGAAAAGGCTGTTGATAAGGCACTTGAGGAGAGAATGGAGCTGGCACAGAGAGCATCCTCAATGATTCTGGCCCTAAGAAGAAAAGTTAGTATTAAGGTGAGACAGCCGTTGGCAAAAATTCTTGTGCCTGTACTTGACAATAAACTCAAAGAGCAGTTTGAACTTGTAAAGGGAATCATTCTGGGTGAGGTTAATGTGAAGGAGGTTGAGTATATTCACGATACAAAAGGGTTGATCACTAAAAAGATAAAACCAAACTTTAAAACTCTTGGTAAGAGGTATGGAAAGCAGATGAAAGAGATATCATCGGCATTTGCTACCTTTGATCAAGAGATGATATACTCAATAGAGGCCTCTGATAATTATGCACTTGCTCTCCCTTCCGGAGAGGTTGTAATTGGCAAAGAGGATTATGAGATTATATCTGAAGATATGCCTGGATGGCTTGTTGCTGTTGACGGAAAATTGACAATAGCTCTTGATATAACAGTTAGCGAAGAGCTACGCAGGGAGGGTACAGCCAGAGAACTTGTAAACAGGATTCAAAATCTCAGAAAAGAGAGTAAGTTTGATGTGACAGACAAGATTTCTGTTGAGATTGAAGAGAATCAGGAGATAGCAGACTCGTTGAATTATTTCTCTGATTATGTGTGTAACCAGACTCTCGCAAAAGAGATAAAACTTGTAAAGAGTCTTGATGGTGGTACAGAAATTGAGTGGGATGAGGGCTCAGTTCTCATTAAGTTAACAAGATTATAACTGCTAGGTTTTAACATACAAAGCTATGGAAAAGAGGGAGAATTTTATGATGGAGGCCATTAAGCTGGCCGGGGAAAATGCAGCTTCTGTGACAGGAGGACCCTTTGGGGCAATAATTGTAAAGAATGGAGAGATTATCTCATCCAGGACAAACAGTGTAACACCGGATAAAGACCCAACTGCCCACGCAGAGGTAAATGCCATTAGAGAGGCTTGCAAAAAACTTGACACTTTTGATCTCTCCGGATGTACGCTTTACACATCCTGTGAACCCTGTCCTATGTGTCTTTCTGCAGCTTACTGGGCAAAGGTAGATAAGATATATTTTGCAGCTGGAAGAGATGATGCTGCCGATGCCGGATTTAGTGACGCCTTTATCTATAATGAATTTTCTAAATCAATGGAGGATAGGAGTATCCCTATTGAACAGATACTTTCGGAGGAGGGCAAGGAGCCCTTTGACCTTTGGAAGAAAAATGAAGAGAAGATACCCTATTAAGAGTAGATTGGAATATCGATTATATTATTATCTTTACATCTTTAATTAACTATTGTGGCTATGACAAAGAAAAGCAAACCTGCAGAGGAGGTAAGAGAGAAAGTTCGCTACAGCGACGAGGAACTGCAGATGTTCAAGGAGCTAATTCAACAAAAGCTTCGTGCTGCCCAGGCAGAATATGAGCAGTTAAAGGCTGCTGTTACACACAGCTCCAGCAACGATACTGAAGACACCTCTCCTACATTTAAAGTTCTGGAAGAGGGCGCCTCCGCTCTTTCTAAAGAGGAGGCCGGCCAGCTTGCACAAAGACAATATAAGTTCATAAGATCCTTAGAGGCAGCCCTCGTAAGGATTGAGAACAAATCATACGGAATATGCCGGGAAACCGGAAAACTTATTCCTAAAGAGAGACTTCTTATTGTACCTCACGCGACGCTCAGCGTTGAAGCAAAGAACAAAAGAGACTAACCGATGCGTCTTACCCCCGGAAAACAGGTTACACTCATAGTTTTCATTCTGCTTTTAATAGATCAGGTTGTCAAGATCTGGATCAAGACGCATATGACCATTGGTGAGAGTATTCCGGTATTTGGCAGCTGGTTCCAAATCTATTTCATTGAAAACAATGGAATGGCATTTGGTATGCAGTTTGGCGGTACAGTGGGGAAGTTTCTCCTGACCGCCTTGCGTTTGGTTCTGATAGGCGTCATAATTTACTATCTCAGAAGATTAGTTAAGGAGGGAGCTTCACGTGCCTTCCTCACCGGAATATCACTAATATTAGTAGGAGCTATTGGTAACGTAATAGACTCTATGTTTTATGGACTTATTTTTTCCGAGTCCACCTTTACTCAGTTAGCTACCATATTCCCAGAAGGAGGCGGATACGCACCGTTTATGTTTGGCAAGGTTGTAGATATGCTATATTTCCCAATGATAGACATAGTCTTACCAGATTGGGTCCCATTTCGTGGAGGAGAGCAATTTATCTTCTTTAGGCCGATATTTAATATTGCAGATTCCTGCATTACTATTGGAGTCTTTTTTCTTCTACTTTTCAGAAGGAAGGAGTTAATGCACGCACTTAAATAGATCAGTACTCTATCTCTCAATTTTACCCATTAATTTCTTACGAGAAAAATGGATTCGGCTTTTAACAGTACCCAAATGAAGGCCGAGCTCTTCGGCAATCTCCTGGTATTTGAAGCCATTATCGTGCATCTGGAAAGGAACTCTGAACTCAGGTTCCAGATCATTCACAATTGAAGTAAGTTCACGGAATCCAAACTCCTGCTCAGGACCAAGATCGGCAGGACGATTGTTGATTACAAACTCGTGAACACCCTCACTAAAGAGAGTCTGACGTTTGCTTCTCCTGCGATAATCATTAATGAAGGTATTCTTCATAATGGTATAAATCCAGGCCTTTATGTTTGTATGCTCGTTAAACTTATCTCTGTTATTAAGCGCCTTAAAAAAAGTCTCCTGAACAAGATCTTTAGCGTCGTCCCTGTTAGAAGTAAGGCTGTATGCATATCTGGAGAGGTTGTCCTCAAGTTCCAGAATCTCTTTTTCAAATGTCTTCGACTTCATAAGATTGAGTGGTGTTAAATATTATTAGTCGTGGTTACTATCGTTCACCGGGTCAAAATTACAATTAAATAAATTAAATAGCAATCTATCATATAATAGATAATGTCTATAATTACCTACTAGCACTAATTGTCAATAAAAACCCATTTATCAAATATACAAAAAATCGGCCATAAATACTAACCCCCGCTTTTTGAATAAAACTTACCCGAGGATTATGAGTCAAATAATTATTAATCTGCACATTATAAAAAACGTCAAATTTATAATCCATTGTCTATATGCGCTTTGATCTTTTTACTCTTGAGTAAGCTTAAACAAATTTTGCACGGTTGGAAAAAATACATATCTTTGCAACCCTAAACAAACGGAGAGGTGGCAGAGTGGTCGATTGCGGCGGTCTTGAAAACCGTTGAACTGAGAGGTTCCGGGGGTTCGAATCCCTCCCTCTCCGCCAAAAA
>JAQVRQ010000035.1 GCA_028700975.1 Bacteroidales bacterium
TGTTGCGGCTATAATTTTTAGAAAATTTTTCATAAAAAATGAGAGTTGACTTAAAGATGTATTACAACAAATTTAGTAATAAATCTTAACTTTACACTCCACTCATTAATTATACTCCTTTTTAGAAATATGGTTAAAATAACTCCCATTCTATTATCGTTTTTAATCTTAGTACTATCCTGGAATAGATCTCAGGCGCAGAAGATAAAACTTAAAATATCTCTAGAAGAGGCAATTGAAATTGCTAAGGATCAATCACCATCTGCATTAGTAGCCAAGCATAATTTTCTTGCAAGCTACTGGCAATTCAGAGCATTCAGGGCACAGCTCCTTCCCTCTCTTAATCTCTCTGCTACATTGGGGAATTATAACCGCTCCCTAGTCCCTCTTCAAAATTCAGAGAGTGGCGAGATTAATTATGTAGCTAATAATAATTTAAAAAACTCCCTTACTCTTTCAATTGACCAGAATATTGCTCTTACAGGAGGTAGGGTCTCCCTATTTACTAGTCTGTACAGATTAGATCAGTTTGGCTCTGATATACCGGGAACATATAACTCTCAGCCAATCAATATTACTTATTACCAACCTCTGAGGACGTACAATAACCTTAAATGGGACAAAGTTACCGAACCAAAAAGATATGAAAGGGCAAAGAGAAGATATCTGGAGCAAATGGAGAATATTAACGGAAATGTTATTCCTCTCTACTTTGATGTTTTACAGGCTCAACAGAGACTATCTATGTCCAGTAAAAATTACGACAATACTGTTGCTCTCTATAAAATGACAAAAGAGAGATTCGACAGAGGTTTGGTTTCAAAAAATGATGTTCTGCAACTTGAACTTAGGATGATTAATGAAAACTTATCAATAAATGATCATAAGCTAACTCTCGATATGAGGATATTGAGATTAAAAACATATATGGGTTATAATGAACACGTAGAGTTAGAACTGGAGGTTCCAGATTCAGGGCCCGAAATTACCCTGAATTTTGACGAAGTGTTAGATAAAGCTTATAAAAACTCATCTTTTTTGCTTGATAATGAACTTGATTTGTTGAGCGCGAAACAGGAGGTTGAGAGAAACAAGGCTAATACTGGTATTCAGGCAAATCTTAATGCCCAATTTGGTCTTACACAGCAGGGTGAGGGACTTGGTTCTGCTTACTCAAATCCTATGGATCAACAAATTGTTAGTTTAGGTTTAAGATTGCCAATTATTGACTGGGGCCTTGGAAGAGGTAGAGTAAGGATGGCCAAATCAAGACAGGAACTTATAAAGGCGCAGGTAGACCAGGAGTTGAACGAATTTAAGCAGAATGTTTTTATAAAGGTAATTCAATTTAATAATCAGGTAGAGCAGTGTAATTTGTCGGCCAGGGCAGATTCAATTGCTAGAGAGAGATACGAGTTTGCCAGACAGCGTTTTGTGGATGGAACAATTGGTGTAACTGAGTTGAACACAGCTCAAAATGAGAAGGATCAGGCTTCAAACAGATATATAAATGATCTTGGCAACTTCTGGCAATACTATTATAATATTCGTAAGATGAGCCTGTATGATTATCTTAACAAAACAGATCTATCTGCGGAATTTGATAAAATGATAGGTAATTAATAATTTTTTCTATTTTTGCCAGATATGAAACTGCTGAAAAATATGACTCTTCTTACCCTGACGTTGCTTTATGTAACGGCAGGTCTGGGTTACGGGTTGCATATATGCGATACAGAAGGCAGTATCACTCCCCTGGTTATGATTAACGATGCCTCTTGTGAGAGTCTACACAATCACTCACATACATCTGGATGTTCCAATGAGTGCAGTTCTAATTGTGATCACGATAAGGAGTGTTGTCATACAGAGGTTTATCAATTGAAAGAGGGGTATGAGGCAACAGCCTTATATCAGTTAGAACAACCCACTGTTCAACTTCTTCCTTTCATAATTTTAAGTGGATCTCTTCAGAGTTGTTTTGAGACCTCCGTAGTGGAGGAGAATCCAAAATAGGAGTATTCGCCTCCGGAGTATCTGCCGGAGAATTATCGTTCTCGCATATCTGTGTGGAGATTGTAGTTTTCGTTCAGTCAGAAGATTGAATGTTTAACTATTATTTCTATTCACACAAATGATCAAAAAAATTATTCTAATTATTGCTGTGTTGATTGTTTCAGCCGGCATAACCAATGCACAAACTACCAAAGGTGTGGTTAAGGTCCGCAAAGCAGGCGGAGAGATAGAACCTCTGGCTTATGCCTCTGTTTATTGGCTGGAGGGAAAGGTCTCGGCAGAGACAAACGACAGAGGGGAGTTTTCAATTAAAACCAATGGCACTAAAACTGTTTCAATTGTGGCGGCTTTTGTAGGCCATTCAAAGGATACAGTAAGGGTTGCGTCAGGTACCTCTAATGTTGAGATGATTCTAAGAGAGGAGGCGGAACTTGAAGCGGCAAGACTAATTGAGAGGCAGGAGGGAAATTACCTTTCAAAAATGACACCCATTAAAACTGAAGTTATAACTGCGGCCGGGTTATGTAAGATGGCTTGCTGCAATTTGGCCGAGAGTTTTGAAAATTCAGCAAGTGTTACAGTAGGCTATTCAGACGCTATTACCGGGGCAAGGCAGATCAGATTGTTGGGCCTATCCGGAATATATACTCAAATGCTGGATGAAAACAGGCCGGCGATGAGGGGGGTGGCAGCACCTTTCGGTCTATCTTATGTTCCCGGACAGTGGCTGGAGAGTATTCAGATTGCAAAGGGGCCATCATCAGTCGTTAACGGATTGGAGGCTATAACAGGCCAAATTAATTTAGAGCATAGAAAACCAACGGCAGAGCAACCTCTTTTTGTAAATCTATTTCTTGGAAGTACCCTTAGGACTGAAGCAAATATAGCTTCCTCTTTGCAATTAAGTCCTAAATGGAGCACCGTAATTCTTGGCCACTTCTCCACTGATCCTATGGGCCACGATGGTAACCACGACGGTTTTAAAGATGAGCCTGTATCAATGCAGTTTAACCTCTCAAATAGATGGCTCTATGTTGCTGATAATGGAGCACAGGTAAGATTTGGATTCAGGGCTTTGTCTGATGACAGAGTTGCTGGGATGAATGAGTTCAAAAAGGGTATGGATATTACTAATACCCTATGGGGCTCTGAAATAAAAAATTCCGGCCTTAACGGATACCTTAAAGTTGGAATACCTCTTAATGAGGATAACAGTAAGAATATTGCAACTGTTGCCGATTATACCTGGCACAGAATGAACTCCTTTTTTGGGATAAACAGATTTGATGCAATTCAAAATTCTGCCTTCCTGAACATAATGTATCAGAATCAGATTAATGAAAATCATAAATATATTCTGGGATTAAGTGGTCAATATGATAATTTTGATGAAGTAGTTTCTGCCCCGCTTTTTGGGATGTGGTATGGCACTCGCAATACAGGAAGAGAGGAGAGATCTGCAGGAGCATATGGGGAGTACACCTATACAAATGGAGAGAAGGTATCTCTGGTTGCAGGTATCAGACTTGACAAAAACAACATTCACGGATGGCTCTTTGCACCCAGATTAAATCTTAAATACTCCTTTACAGATAAACTGATATTCAGAGCATCAGGAGGAAGAGGCTTTAGGTCGCCAAACCAGATCTCTGACAACCTTGGTATTCTCTCAACAGGACGGGAGATTGTGCTGGAGGATAATCCCGATATTGAGGATGCCTGGACTTACGGGGCAAATTTCACCTTTTATCTCCCTTTTGGATTTAATGAAAACACCTATTTGAGCTTTGATTATTTTAGAACAGACTTCAATAAACAGCTCCTTGTTGATCAGGAGAGAGATGTGAGAAGGGTCTGGCTATACAATCTTGATGGAAGATCATTCACAAACACATATCAGGCAGACTTTTCAACTGAGCCTTTTGAGAGATTTACTGTGCTTGCTACTTTCAGATATACAGATTCAAGGGCTACATATGAGGGGCAGGGATTGGTTGAGAGGCCATTAACCAGCAGATATAAGGGGGTTTTGAATCTTCAGTATGCAACAAGAATGAATAAATGGACCTTTGATTTTACAGCTCAAATAAACGGTCCATCAAGGTTGCCTCACTTTATGGAGGGCGGTCTATCTCCTGTCTATCCAATGTTCTTCGCTCAGGTCACAAAGAAATTCAGAGACCTGGATGTCTATATAGGAGGAGAGAATCTTGGAAACTACAGACAACCTCATCCAATTATGGGTGCGGAAAATCCTTACTCTCCTGAATTCAACTCAACTCTTATTTGGGGACCGCTAATGGGAAGAAAGGTATACGCAGGTATAAGATTTACTATCTGGAAATAATAACAACTAAACTAGTACAATATGAAAAGGATTAAAACTATTATTCTGGCAGTTGCTGCCTTGATTTTGGTGTCATCAGTTACAGTTGATGCACAAAACAAAAAAAATCAAAAAAATGAGGTTCAGATTACCCTCTCAATTCCAGATCTGGACTGTCCTAACTGTGTAAAAAAGATTGAGGCAAAAATGCCTTATGAAAAAGGTGTAAGAGATCTTAAGGTAAGCCTTGAAGATAGAACAATTTGGATTAGCTTTGAAGAGGCAAAAACCAACAAGGATGAACTTGCAAAAGCTTTGGAGAAGTTGGGATTCCCTGCTAAAGAGATAGAGAAAAAGTAAATAAACAATATATGATGAGAACTATTCTCACAATAGCATTGACAATATCTGCATTCGGGAGCATCTTTTCACAGAGCTCCCGGGGTGGATCTCTCTTTTATGAAGAGATGCGCACCCTTGAATTTAAGGAGAGGGAGGCCTCAATTGTAAATGAGATAACCTCAGGTAATATCCCCAATTTTTTAAATATTTGGCAAGAGGTTGAGTATGTAGGAACTGATGCCGATGGTAATAGCCGCAGAGTAACCATTTTTGTTAAGGCCGATTATATCGCAGCAGGTACAGACGAGGATTATTTTACACTTCCAATGACACCTCAGTCTGCTCAGATAATAGCAAATCACTTCAACGCCTCCTTGCCTACGCCCAAAATTGTAGATATTATTTATCAAAAATCAAGACTTAAGCTCGAGCCCTTCAATTTTATTCCAAGAGAGAATAGAAATGAGACTCCCGATATACTCTATGACCATTCCAAAATTGTTATAGCTCAAATTAAAGCTTCCGGCAACAGACCTGGTATATTTGTCGCCGGAACAAAAAAGGATATTGTAATCTGCTCTAAACTATCAGACCCTAAACGTACTCACCACGTTACAATATACGGATGGCACAGACTTAACGGAATTGCTATTCAGCCTGTGACAAATGTCCACATAGATACATATGTTGATTATAGCCACGGAGTAAGATTAATATCAAACAGAGTTCTAATTGATAGTAAGGAGTACGACTACAGAGATTTGCTCAAAGATTCTACTCTCCACACGCTGTTAAGTTACGAAGCTGAACCTCTAAATTCTCTCTCTTACAACTTGGGAGAGTAGTCGGAAAAGAGATAAAAAAGTACTACTTTTGTTGGGATTGTATCAATTAATCCCCCTTAGTAGTATGAAATATTTAAGACTTCAATTTTTTTTATCATTACTCCTTTTATGTACGTCAGCCCAATTGACGGCAAACTCCTGGATAAGAGTTAATCAAGCAGGATATCTGCCTGCAGACATAAAAGTTGCAGTATTTATCTCTCTTAATGAGAGTACCTCTCCACTCTTTGAGGTAAGAGATGCAGTTACAAATAAGATAGTATATCAGGGAGCAGGCAAAAAGAGCGATGCCGTTTCCTGGGGTATGAAAAATGCCTATAGGTTTGATTTTTCAAAAATTGTAAAGGAGGGCGGTTATTACATAGTTAGTAACGGCGCAAAATCTCCAAATTTTAAAATCGCAGCTGATTCTTATGATGGTCTCTCAGACTTCCTTCTGGAGTATATGAGACAACAAAGGTGCGGAGATAATCCATATACAGGTGAACTATGTCATCAGCACGACGGATATATAGTTGGTCATCCTACAAGAGATGGTGAAAAGGTAGATGTTATAGGAGGCTGGCACGATGCAACCGACTATCTTCAGTATACAACTACATCGGCCACTACACTTTATCACCTGATGTTCTCTTGGGAACAGCAGAAAGACAAGAGTGTTTTTAAAGATAATTTTGATGCAAGAGGTCGTAAGGGCTCTAACGGTATTCCTGATATTCTCGATGAAATTCGCTGGGGTCTTGACTGGTTGGACAGAATGAATCCGGAAGATAAAGTTATGTTTAACCAAATTGCAGATGACCGTGACCACGCAGGTTTCAGACTCCCTAACAAGGATAAGGTAGATTACGGATGGGGTCCGGGAACAGGAAGACCTGTATATTTTGTATCCGGCGCTCCACAATCACTAGGAAAACATTTTAACAGAACAACCGGAGTCGCTTCAACAGCGGGTAAATTTGCCTCCAGTTTTGCCCTTGCCTCAGAAATTCTCAAAGAGAGTGATCCTGAATATGCAGCAAAACTTAAAGATAAGGCTGTTAAAGCATTTGCATTTGCAGAGGAGTTTCCCGGAAACACTCAGACAGCGTGTGTAGTATCTCCGTACTTCTATGAGGAGGATACCTGGGTAGATGATGTCGAGCTTGCAGCTGCAACATTTTACAAATATACCGGAGATGAGAGCTGGAGAAAAAGAGCAGACTACTGGGGTCAGCTTGAGCCCGTTACTCCTTGGATGGAGCTAGGAAGAGGAAGACATTATCAATTTTACCCATTTATTAATCTGGGGCACTACTATCTTGCAACTTCATCCGATAAGGCTACGAAAGAGAAATATTTACAATTTATGAAGGATGGATTGGAACATCTTCGTAAAAGAGCTGCAGATGATCCTTTTATTTATGGAATTCCATTCCTGTGGTGCTCAAATAACCTTGTTTCTGCAGCAATAACTCAGGCAAGACTCTATCGTGAAGCGAGCGGAGATGAGACATATCTTGAGATGGAGATGGCATTGAGGGATTGGCTCTTTGGAACAAATCCGTGGGGAACTTCAATGATTGTGGGCTTCCCGGAAGGTGGGGATTACCCAGATTCACCACACTCCTCATATACTGTTCATAATGGAGATCTTACCTATGGAGGACTAGTTGATGGACCAATCGAGAGGGAGCTTTTTAATGAAAGAGCTGGTAAATCACTTACAAAACCGGATCTCTATGCTCCATTTAATAATGGGAAAGCGGTTTATCACGATGATATTGGAGATTATGCATCTAATGAGCCAACAATGGATGGTACTGCCGGTCTCTCTTTCTATTTTTCAAAAATGGAGAGCGATGGAAAGGAGCAGGCAAAGGCAATATCTGAAAAATCGGCATTAACGGTTAAAGATAGCCAGGGTGCTGTTGTTAGGGTAAATCCGGACCAAAAGGTAATCTATCTTGCTTTTACTGCTGATTCAATGTTTCAGGGAGGAGAGAAGATTCTTAAAACTCTCTCATCAAACAGGATTAAAGGCTCATTTTTCCTTACAGGTAATTTTTTGAGGATAGCTTCACAAAAGAATATTATTGAGAAGATTATATCTCAGGGCCATTATGTTGGCGGACATTCAGATAAGCACCTTCTCTACGCTCCTTGGGATAAAAGAGATAAGTCACTTGTTTCCGGAGATAGTTTGAAAAATGATATAGTTAATAATTTGGTTGAGCTTCAGAAATTTGGAGTAACACCTTCTCAGGCCGTATGGTTTATGCCTCCTTATGAGTGGTATAACAAAGAGTCTGTTTATACAGCTTCAACTCTTGGTCTTAAGACAATTAATTATACCCCGGGAACAGCTACTCCTGCTGATTATACCTATCCGGGAATGGCAAATTATAAAAGCTCAGAAGAGCTAATTGCCAAACTGTTTGAATTTGAGAAGAGTAATAATCTTAATGGTGCAGTTATTTTAATCCATCCCGGTGTAGACGACAGAAGACCAGATAAACTATACGATAGACTCAATTATCTTGTAAGAAGGTTGAAAAAACTGGGCTATTCATTTGATAGACTTTAATTTATACATATGTATAAGATTGTAAAAAAGCGGGAGCTTAATCCCCTTACATCTTTGATGGAGGTATATGCTCCGAGGATGGCATCATCTTCCAAACCGGGCCAATTTCTAATTGTTAGAGCACACGATAAAGGAGAGAGAATTCCTCTCACCATTTGTGACTATGATAGTGATGCCGGGACTGTTACAATTGTAACTCAGGTTGTAGGCGCTTCAAGCAGACAGATCTGCCACCTTGATGAGGGTGATCATTTTACAGATTTTGTTGGACCACTTGGAGAGCCGTCGGAATTTATCCATAAAACTGCTGAGGAGCTATCCAAAATGAGTTTCCTCTTTATAGCAGGGGGATTGGGGACAGCACCTGTTTACCCACAGGTGAAATTTCTATCATCTATGGGTGCAAAGGTCGATGTAATCATCGGGGCAAAGAATAGAGAGATGCTCATATTTGAAAAAGAGATGCAGAGTGTCTGTAATAAGCTTTACATATGTACAGATGATGGTTCATATGGTAAAAAAGGTCTTGTTACTGATCTTATGAAAGAGATATTGGAGAGGGAGAGATATGACCATTTGGTTGCAATTGGGCCTATGATTATGATGAAGTTTGTGACCCTAACTGCTAAACCATTTAATATACCTCTTACTGTCAGCCTAAACACTCTGATGGTAGATGGTACAGGTATGTGCGGGGCTTGCAGGGTCTCTGTTGCAGGAAAAACACGATTCGCTTGTGTAGAGGGGCCGGAGTTTAATGCATATGATGTTGATTTTGAAGAGGCAATGAGAAGACAGGGTATGTATAAATCAATTGAGGTTGAAAAAGATCACCATTGTAAAATAGGTCTTGATCACAACAAAAGAGCGGCGCAATGAGAAATAAAATACCAAGAGTTCCTGTAAGAGAGCAGGACCCCCTCGTAAGAGCTACAAATTATGACGAGGTAAGTTATGGATATAATACAGAGGAGGCTCTGCTTGAATCCTCCAGATGTCTTGGCTGTAAGAATCCTCGATGTGTTACAGCCTGTCCTGTAAATATTAATATTCCAGCTTTTATAGCAGAGATAGAAAACAGAGACTTTCATAAAGCAGCTGAGATTATTGCCAGGGACAGCTCCCTGCCATCTGTTTGCGGGAGGGTATGTCCTCAGGAATCACAGTGCGAAGGAGCCTGTATTTTAAGCGTTAAGGGTGAGGCTGTAGCCATTGGAAAACTAGAGAGATTTGTTGGAGACTGGAGCCGGGAGAATGGTGTCAAATTTACAGATAAGGCCCCTTTAAATGGGAAGAAAGTTGCAATAATCGGCAGTGGCCCGGCTGGTCTTGCTTGTGCAACAGACCTTGCTAAATTGGGTTATGATATAACAATTTTTGAAGCCCTTCACGAACCAGGAGGAGTACTCCAATATGGGATACCTGAGTTTAGGCTTCCAAAGGAGAGAGTAGTTAAGAACGAGATAGATAATGTTAAGGCACTTGGGGTAAAACTAGAGACAAATGTAGTGGTTGGAAGGACAGTTACCATTGATAATTTAATGGATAAAGAGGGCTTCTCAGCAATATTTGTAGGCTCCGGGGCAGGTCTTCCAAAATTTATGAATATCCCTGGAGAGAACCTTAATGGAGTAGTCTCCGCAAATGAGTTTCTCACAAGAAACAATCTAATGAGGGCGTACGATTCAAATTACGATACTCCCATATATGTAGGAAAGCGCGTTGCAGTTGTTGGGGGTGGTAATGTTGCTATGGATGCTGCCAGGTCTGCTCTAAGGCTTGGTGCCGATGTTACTGTTGTCTACAGAAGAACAGAGAAGGAGCTGCCGGCAAGAGTAGAGGAGGTCCACCACGCAAAAGAGGAGGGTATCGAATTTAGGATGCTTACAAATCCCGTTGAGGTACTGGGAGATGAGAAGGGATGGGTTAGAGGTTTAAGATGTATTAAAATGGAGTTGGGAGAGCCGGATGATAGCGGAAGACGCTCTCCGGTTCCTATTAAAGGTTCAGATTTCGATATCGAGACAGATGTTGTTATAATGTCTCTGGGCACATCACCAAATCCATTGTTGTCATCAACTACACCCGGACTAGATGTCAACAGATGGAACTGTATAGTAGCTGATGATGATGGTAGAACAACAAGAGAGGGGGTTTTTGCAGGAGGAGATGCCGTTACAGGAGCCGCTACAGTTATATTGGCAATGGGAGCCGGAAGAAAGGCAGCTGCCGCTATAGATTTATACCTCCGGGAAAATTAGTATCTTTGCGCCCCAATAAATGAGAGACAATGGCACAGAAACCATCAATACCTAAAGGAACAAGAGATTTTACACCAGCTGAAATGGCCGGACGAGACTATATTTTCAATACAGTAAGATCTGTTTTTAAAAAATATGGTTATTCACCAATAGAGACTCCAGCAATGGAAAATCTCTCTACACTTCTTGGAAAATATGGAGAGGAGGGAGACAAACTTCTGTTTAAAGTACTCAATTCTGGTGATGCCTTTTCCGGTATTGCTCCCGATATGCTTACCAACAGCAACGCACTATCAGTTAAGGTTTGTGAAAAGGGTTTAAGGTACGACCTTACCGTTCCATTTGCCCGATTTGTCGTACAACATCAGAACGAATTGGTATTCCCATTCAAAAGATATCAGATTCAACCTGTATGGAGGGCAGACAGACCACAAAAGGGGAGGTATCGTGAATTCTATCAATGCGATGTTGACGTTGTAGGAAGCAACTCTCTTATAAACGAACTGGAATTAGTACAGATTGTAGATGAGGTATTCGGAAAGCTTGGGCTCTCAGTTGCAGTTAAGATTAACAACAGAAAGGTACTCTCCGGTATAGCAGAGGTTTCCGGCCATTCAGACAAACTTATTGATATAACAGTTGCTATAGACAAGATAGATAAGATAGGAATAGATGCTGTTAAAGAGGAACTTCGCTCTAAAGGAATAGATGACAATGCAATAGCAATTATTGAACCAATTCTTCTATTAACCGGTACCACTAAAGAGAAGCTCTCCCAAATCAGGTCAATTTTATCACAATCAGAGATTGGAAACAGAGGAGTGGATGAACTTGAAGAGCTATTCACCCTAATTGAGAGTGCAGATGTTTTATGCGAAGTAGAATTGGATCTCTCATTGGCCCGAGGGCTAAATTACTACACCGGAGCAATATTTGAAGTTAAATCCAAAGAGGCTGCAATGGGAAGCATTTGTGGCGGAGGAAGATATGATGATCTTACGGGCATATTCGGCTTAAAAGGTGTCTCAGGAGTGGGCATATCCTTTGGCGCAGACCGAATATACGATGTTATCTCAACGCTGAACAGATTTCCAAATGATGCAGTAGAGGGAGCAAAGGTTCTCTTTACAAATATGGGAGAGAGAGAGCTTCTGTACATAATTCCAATTGTTAAAAAACTAAGGGAGGAGGGGATTTCTGCCGAGATTTACACAGATCAGGTAAAGCTTAAAAAACAGTTTGACTATGCAAACAAAAAAGGGATACCATACTTGGCAATTGTTGGGGAGGACGAGGTTACAAACTCTAAGATATCTCTTAAAAATTTAGCAACCGGAGAGCAGCAAGTAATTAACAAAGAGGAGATTGTAAAATGTTTCAAAAATTAATTTGGAAGTAGCACCATTTTACCCTATCTTTGTAGCTCAATATCGCGGAGTGGAGCAGTTGGTAGCTCGTCGGGCTCATAACCCGAAGGTCACAGGTTCGAGTCCTGTCTCCGCTACAAAAAAGACCGTAAATGCAAATAAAACAGGCATTTACGGTCTTTGTCGTAAAGACAGCTGGGACACAAACGGGACACAGCACGAAAATTCAGGTATTTACTTTGAGACGGCACACTATTTATTCAACCCCTATTTGTTTTGTTTCACTTACATATCTGTCACCGGCTGCTTTTCCCTCTATCCTTATAATAAACGGATTGTTGTAGTCAGAGGTGAAAAATTCAAATGTTGCAACACCATTCTTATCTGTTTTAATTGAAGGATTCCAATAAATTGTTGCTCTGTAATCCGGATTGGGATTATTATACATCTCCTCAGTATCATAAACAGGTGAGTAAAATTTAGTTGGTTTTTGCCATCCCAGCGGACTTGTTTTTACACTGTTTGACTTCTCTATCTGTTTCTCTGTGCCACCCCTGCGAGTTGTTATCATAATTACACCCCAGACAGATCCGTATAGTGCGCCATCATTGCCTCTAAGAACAGCCAAAGTCTCAATATCCCGTACAGAGAGACCTTTTAAATCACTTGTACCCCTCATCTTTAAACCATCAATGTAAAGTATAGGTTGATTATGACTGATTGTAGTTTTCTCGAATTTACTTACTATTGATGAGCTTCTCCTGCTGTATATCGTTTCTTGGAATATAAAAAACCCTGGATTATTCTCAACAATATAATCCATAAGCTCTTTGTAGTCATCTTTTTTAAGTTCGGATCTCTCCTTAACGCTCCTCTTTTCAAGAGGCTGCCCGTATGGAGATGGGTTATACTTAGGCATATAATATGCACTTTCCGTCAATACGACCTCACTTAATACTCGGTTTCTTATGCTGTCATTGTAAATAACAGGTATATCTTTAGGTGTGATATTCTGACCCGGAATAATCATCAAGGTTGGATACAGATTATCATATTCAATCAATGGAGCACTATGGTCATTGTCACTATGAACAACCAATTCCCTTCCACGGTATTTCCTGTCAGGTTGAATAAAAAAATCGGTGCCCTCCTGAAAGTCTAGACTATCAATATAAAAATTATTGCCGGAAAAGCTTCCTTTATAATAATAACCAATATCCGGAGAGAATAGAGTCAATGAAAGAGCATCTGATTTTTTGTTATTGGAAGATTTTACAAACCCCGAGAGAGATTGATAAAACTCTTTCCCATACTTTACTTGGAAATTGTGGTTATATAAATCCTCTATATCATAATAACTCCATCCCTGAACCATCATAAGAAGATCGATCCCGCTCTTTCTCTTTTCCAAAGGGATTCTCCTGTTAAAATAAAAACCTGGATTATGCACTCTCCCCTTTAGCTCGCTGGAGATTAGCATATAAGAATCAATACCATCCTCCTGTGTGAAATGTTCAAAACTCCCATCAATAACGGATACAGAGAACTCTCCTGCAACGGGTTGCCCAATTGAATCTTTCAGCATTGCATCCACAACAACCCTCTCTCTTATTTTGTATTGATCCTTGCTAAATTTAAGATCAATAGCAAAGTTGTCATTTTTATAAATGAAGAATAGCCTTTCTGCCAATATCTTTCCTTCCGGCGACATTAGTATTGCGTGGTTTATACCTTTCGCAAGGCCTCTCTCCGAAACTTTGACAACATTGGACCCCTTTTCAACAGCTTTGCAATAATAGATTTCCGATCCATTGTGGAGAATTAGCGATCCTTCCCCTTCCAATAAAAAAGAGTGAATGATTATTTCGTCATTTTTATACAGGATGTTAATTATACCTCCCTCATCAGATGGTTTCGGAAGAGGATACTTATTATCATTTTTTACATCGGATGATATTTCAGCATAGTATCGTTCTCCCTCTGCTGGAAAAAACATAAATCTGCCCATCCCATCGTGCTCTGTGCAAAAACTAGTCACCTTATCCCCTTTGCTATTCCGGATATATCCTGTAAGATTTTTATAATTTGTTTTGAAAGCGATGTTCACCACCATACCTGCAAAATACCGCCCACTTTCAGGGTAAAAGTCAATTTTTAGATCTCTCTTTTTTGGGGTTGCCTCTTTATATGAAGACTCTTGGGAACCTACTATGCGGATTTTCGAATGAAACATATATTCGGCTGACATATTCTTGTTCCAATTAGTATATGCGCGAATAATATACTCACCCTTGGTTACATCATCTGGTAAAACTATTTGCCCTGCGAACCCGTTCTGAGCTTTTTTTAATAAAACCCTTGAGATAACTGTATCCCGAAGAAGTTCAACATAAACCAGATTA
This sequence comes from Bacteroidales bacterium, assembly GCA_028700975.1. Lineage (GTDB taxonomy): Bacteria > Bacteroidota > Bacteroidia > Bacteroidales > UBA932 > Bact-08. The sequence goes on from JAQVRQ010000035.1 coordinate 14,126, forward strand.
CTGATTGGCATTACCGAACGGTAGGACTTGTTTTCCAAATAGCCCTTGAACCATATGGTCTCTCCAGGGGTGAAAATATTTCTGTCAATATGTAGGTATAACTTCTCAGGAGAAAGGTACTGAGAGAAATAGTCATAGCGAAACCTCAAAGAGTCCGTGTTCTGTGCAAAAGTAGATATATGAACAATTATAAAAAATGCTAGTACCAATGAAACTTTTCTCATAGTAGATATTTTAGTTAGTTTCAAGGGTCAATATATAAATATATGTGTTAATATGGAAAATTAATTTGCATATATGATAAACTCAATTCTCGCTGATATGCAAAATGTTACAGCGAATAATTACATTTTTTTAAATAATTTTTAACTATCCTTTATAAATAGTGCTTTTTTATTTACACCTTTTGTGTTTTTTTAAACAAATTTCTGAGAATGCAGAAAATTTATAAATTTAAACTCAATCTCAATTAAAATGAAGAAAGTAAAAATTACAGTTGTGCGAAAGGCATTTTACAAAGATCTTTCAGATAAATATGAAAATAGTATTGAGCACGCTTGCGACTTGAATGAAGGAGACCTCTTTGTAGCAAACGGATGGCAGAAACCAGAAGGATTTTGTAATAGCGCTTGGGAGAGTATCTCCTCTTTTGTTATGACCCTGGCACACGGCGGATCAAATTTTTTTGATGGATGGATGAAAAATCCCAAATCTGCAATGATCTCCTGCAACGATGGCTTTCGTCCAGTCAGTTTCCTTCTTGAGACTCTTGATGAGGAATCTGAATAATTTCATTTAACTTTGGCCCAAAATTTAATGGATGAAAAGTAGCTCAATAATGATACGGAAAGCCACTGAGGGAGATGTGGAGACAATTTTTAACTTCATCTGCGAACTTGCCCTTTACGAAAAGCTCAGAGATGATGTAACCGCCACACCGGAAATTCTTATGGATTCTCTGTTTGTTAAAAAGCAGGCCGAGGTGATTATTGCTGAGGAGGAGGGGAGAGCGTTGGGGTTTGCTCTCTATTTCCACAACTTCTCCACCTTTAAGGGTAAAGCCTGTCTCTATCTGGAGGATATCTTTGTAAAGGAGGAGCAGAGAGGAAGGGGAGTTGGCAAGATGCTTTTCAAAAGGCTTGCCCAGATAGCTGTAGAGAGGGGATGTGAAAGGTTTGACTGGGCTGTTCTTGACTGGAATAAACCATCTATTGAGTTTTACAAAAGTTTGGGAGCTTGTCCAATGGATGAGTGGACTGTTTTCCGTCTTACGGGAGAGTCATTAAACAGGGTCGCAGATAAATAATAGTAGCGGATAATTTAAGATGAAAAGAAAAACAATTGCCCTGGTGGCACACGACAACAGAAAAAAGGATCTTATTGAATGGGTTGAGTTTAATAAACAGACTCTTCTCAGGCACAATTTGGTTTGTACAGGAACAACCGGAAGAATGGTAGAGGCGGCTCTCATCCAGAATAAATCAAAAAATGATCCAACTCTTAACATTTCGCTTCTAAAATCCGGCCCTCTTGGTGGGGATCAGCAACTGGGAGCGCTTATCTGCGAGGGTAGGGTTGATGTGTTGATTTTCCTATGGGATCCTATGCAGCCTCAGCCACACGATGTTGATGTAAAAGCACTTTTGAGAATATCAAGTCTATACAATATTCCTACTGCTACCAACAGGTCCACTGCAGATTTTATAATCTCTTCTGCGTTATTTGAAGAGGAGTATGAACCAAAATTGAAAAGTTTCTCTGAATATCTGGGCAGAAGCGTTGATGTTTAAAGCAGACTTGTAAAATCAATAAATATATGGGAAGACTCTTAGGAGTTTTCTCTTTTTTATTTCATCTCCCCTCTGCTCTTTGTGTCTTTTCCAGGTTGATGCTGCCCTCGGTACCAGATTTGCCGCAGTCCAGAGTGCAAACAGCACCCCCGGTAAGGACCAGCTCATTAAAGCAAACCCACACCACTCAACAATCTCTCCAAAATAATTGGGGGAGGTAACATATCTAAATCCCCCACCTTGTGGGATGTAATGTGTTCCAGGATTATCACCCTTTTGTGCACCCTCCCTTCTTGCTTTTCTGAGTCTTCTGTCTGAATCAATGTTAAGAGCCATACCTCCAATGAATAGGATTACTCCGGCTATGAATCTGGGTGAGGCGAGTAATTCAAGCCATTCGCCATAGTAATTCAGAGGGGCATATGTAAATAGCCACTCTCCCTGTAGAATTCCATTTACTAGATTAAAGAAAACTCCCATTGATATAATTGAGAGAGGCATTCTTCCTTTGCCTACAATTAGGATGGGATAGATAAAGGCTCGGTGTAGATAGTGAAGCATAAACAGGGAGAAGATAAGTAGGTTGCCGCTTTGTGCATCCCTCCCATACAAAAAAAACAGTGTGGCCATTACAATAAAGAGAGGAGCCTCCATTATAAGCCAGCCAATTTTTGATATAATTGTTTTTCCCCATTTTGAATTTAGCAGAATCCCATATCCGGCCTCCACAAAATATAGAGTTGCAAACACAGCAACAGCTGCAAGAGCCATAAAAGCAATTATAATAAGATATGTGTTGTAGCTAAAGAGCATTTGCAAATATAAATTCAATTTGTACTACCGAAGTATCGCCTCTTTTTGCCTCAAAAAATGCACCTTTCTCTGTTTTGCAGGCAAAGTGATCCAGCACCTCGCCAACTCTGCTCTCTGAATTAAAATTAACAATGAACTCCTTAACAAATAACCCTTTCGGTATTAATGAGTGTATACAATCAAGTGCCCACTCCATATATCTAGCGTTATTTGTATGGTGATTCATATCTATGTCTGAATATTCAACCTCTCTTCTTTTTACTAATTGGAGTTCAGAAGGAGGATGTAGTTTTGGTGCCGGCTCCTCAATGGCGTGAACCATATTTATTGAGGGGTGATCGTTTCCAATATGCTGCTCAATCCTTTGTAATCTTCTATTTTCTGTTCCAATTATTAGCCAAGAGGTGGTAGCTTTCACTATCTCCGTACCATTAATATCTCTCATAGTAAAATCTCTTAGGCCGAATAGTTTATCGCTCCCCTTATGCCAGGTCTCTATCTCCACCTCTTCCCTCCAGGCCGGAATCCTGTTAAAAACAACGTGAGATCTTGAAAGTACCCATATAATGCCCTTTTCCATAAGGTTATCATACCCAAACCCAAGAGCATCTGCGTGTAAATTTGCCATTTCCTGCATCAAAAGCATTAATGATTGTGGTTTAAGATGGCCATTAAGGTCTGTTTCGTAACTTTTAATTTTAATTAAGTCGCGTAATGATTTCATTAATAAATTTTTGGAAATTTTACTCTACGCAAATGTAGGGATTTCTTGTGGAAAACATACGGAAAGTATTATCTTTGTATCCCTGTATAACAATCCTAAAAATACATTATGAGCACCAAATATGTTTTTGTGATGGGAGGTGTGACCTCTTCCCTTGGGAAGGGTATTATTTCCGCTTCACTTGCTAAGTTACTACAGGCCAGGGGTTTGTCAGTTACTATTCAAAAATTTGACCCCTATCTGAATGTTGACCCCGGTACACTCAATCCGTACGAACACGGTGAGTGTTACGTAACTGAAGATGGTGCTGAGACAGATCTTGATCTTGGACACTATGAGAGATTTCTAAATGTTCAGACCTCCAAAGCCAATAATGTTACAACCGGACGGATTTACCGTTCAGTAATTGATAAAGAGAGGCAGGGAGCCTATCTTGGTAAAACGGTGCAGGTTATTCCCCATATTACAGATGAGATTAAAAGAAGAATGCTTCTTCTTGGTAAAACCGGGAAGTACGATGTTATCATAACTGAACTTGGCGGAACAGTTGGCGACATTGAGTCTCTCCCTTTTGTAGAGGCTGTTCGTCAGCTTCAGTGGGAGCTATCAGATGAGGATTGTCTTGTTATACATCTTACCCTTGTTCCATATTTAAGCGCTGCTAAAGAGCTCAAAACCAAACCAACTCAGCACTCAGTGAGAACTCTTCAACAAAACGGAGTTCACCCGGATATAATTGTATGCAGAACAGAGCATCCTCTTCCTATGGATATTAGAAGAAAGGTTGCACTTTTTTGTAATGTAAGACCAAATTCTGTAATTGAATCAATTGACGCAAAGAGCATTTACGAAGTTCCTCTTACAATGTATAAAGAGAAGCTGGACGAGATTGTTCTTAGAAAGTTCAAAATGGAGGCTATTGATAAAATTCCGGATCTTGAGAGATGGAAAGCCTTCTTAGAGAGGTTATTCAATCCAAAGGAGAGCGTAAATATTGCTCTTGTTGGAAAATATGTCGAGCTTCAGGACTCATATAAATCTATACTCGAATCTTTCATTCACGCTGGAGCGACTAACGAATGCAAAGTTAATGTTCATTCAATTCATAGCGAATACATTAATGAGCAGAACGTGTCAGAAAAACTCTCAGGAATGGATGGAATTCTGGTAGCACCCGGTTTTGGAGAGAGAGGCATTGAGGGTAAAATTACAGCTGTAAAATTTGCAAGAGAGAGTAAGATTCCATTCCTTGGAATATGTCTGGGTATGCAAATGGAGGTTATTGAGTTTGCTAGAAACGTTATTGGTCTGGAAGATGCTATGACAACTGAGATTAAGCCAAACGCAAAAAGTCCGGTAATTGACCTGATGGAGGATCAGAAATCTATGACCATTAAAGGTGGCACAATGAGACTCGGCGCATATGCCTGTACAATAAAAGAGGGTACTCTCGCCCACAAAATATATGGGACTACAGAAATATCTGAAAGACACAGACACAGGTACGAAGTCAACGATCTATTTGTGGAGGCTCTTGAGAATGGCGGACTAATTCCAAGTGGCCGCAACAGCGAAACAGGTCTTGTTGAGATAATGGAGCTTGATAATCATCCATTCTTTATTGGAGTTCAGTTTCACCCGGAATTAAAGAGTACACCAGAGAATCCGCATCCTCTTTTTGTAGCTCTTGTAAAGGCTGCAATGATAAAGAAAACAGCTCAAAACTAAGCGAGATGTCCAAAAGAGTATTGATAGTTTTTTTATTTCTGTTTGCATCTATGCTTCCGCTTACTGCATCTTGTCAAAATGTAAAGGGAGCTGCATATAGAGTAAAGGTTCTTGAATCAATACCTCACGACACAAATATCTATACTCAAGGACTCTTTATTGAAGATGGAACTCTTTATGAGAGTTCCGGACAGTATGGTAAATCCTTTTTCAGAAGCGCAAACCTTAAAACCGGCAAGACCATAAGGACATTCTCTCTTCCTGCAAATCACTTTGCAGAGGGTGCAGTGATGTTAAATAATAGAATATATATTCTAACCTGGATGGAGAGAATTGTTTATGTTATTGACAAAAGCACTTTTAAAGAGCTGGGCAAACTATCAAATCCAAGAGAGGGGTGGGGGCTTACAACAGATGGGAGTAGCCTCATAATGAGCGATGGTACTCAATATCTCTATTTTAATGACCCTATGAACTTTATGACCAAAAAAGTTCTGGAGGTCAAATTCAAGGGAGAGCCTGTAAAGCAGTTAAACGAACTGGAGTGGATTGAGGGTGAAATTTGGGCTAACGTCTATATGACGGATACTATTGTGATTATTAATCCGGAAACTGGAGATGTAAGGGCAAC
>JAQVRQ010000036.1 GCA_028700975.1 Bacteroidales bacterium
GCGGAGGAGGACGTATTAGTAAGGTCGGTTATTTGTCTGAGTTGAAAAACAAGAATTTTATAATTAAAGAGAATAGCAAGAAACAAAGTGGAGCTATCTTTGTTTTCTTTTTAAATAAAGAAATTATTCAAATAGATATGGAGAAGAGCAGAATAGAGGCGGCACTAGCCAGAGTAATACACCCGGTGAAAGAGAGAGATCTTATTTCATTGGAAATGATTGAAGATATTAAGATTGAAGAGGGAAGAGTAAGGTTTAAACTTGTGTTCCCTTCACCAGACCCACTTGCATCATCACTCAAAAAAAGTTGTGAAGAGGAGATTAAAAAGGAGTATCCCCAGGAGGATTTCAAAATTTCCATTATGGAGCTGGTTAGAGAGCGAAAAATTCAGAAAAGATTAAATCTGGAGCTTGGGCAGGAGGCTGTTGAGCACGTAGGTCATATTATTGCAATTGCATCAGGAAAAGGGGGAGTGGGTAAATCTACAGTAGCGGTGAATTTAGCTGTAGCACTTGCTAAAGAGGGCTATAGAGTTGGTTTGGCAGATGCCGATGTTTATGGACCATCTGTTCCAAAGATGACAGATACTGAGTTTGAAAAGCCGTTGGTGGACGATTCAAGTGGAAAGGATATGATTATTCCTATTGAAAAGTATGGAGTCAAGTGGATGTCAATAGGCTATTTTGCCGCGCCGGACCAGCCGCTTATATGGAGAGGTCCAATGGCAAGCAACGCTCTTAAACAAATGATTCTTCAAGTTAAATGGGGCGAGCTTGACTTCCTGCTTGTAGACCTCCCTCCTGGAACTGGTGATATACACATATCGCTGGTTCACGACATTCCACTATCGGGAGCAATAATTGTGAGCACTCCACAGGCAGTTGCTCTTGCAGATGTTGAGAAGGGTGTTAATATGTTCCGTCAAAAGGACATTAACAAACCAATACTTGGCCTGGTGGAGAATATGGCTTGGTTTACTCCGGAAGAGCTGCCGGAAAATAAATACTACATCTTTGGAAAAGAGGGTGGTAAGAGAATGGCGCTCAAATTTGACATTCCGCTTTTAGGGCAGATCCCAATTGTGCAAAGCATACGCGAAAGCGGAGATTCAGGAGAACCATTTACTCTTGTAGATGAGAATCGCCCAGACACTTTATCCTTCAGAAAACTTGCTCAAAATTTACTGAAAGAGCTGGAATAAATTAAAATGTGAGGGGTTAGAGATGTTTGTACTTCTCAACCCTCTCTCTCCATCTTTCGCGGGCATATTGTTGCATATCTGCAGCAACATCTCTTTCATCCATTATTTCAAGGCCCAGCAGGGTCTCAATAATATCTTCCAGGGTAACTATTCCCTCGAAGCCACCATACTCATCTACAATAAGTGAGATGTGTGTCTTCTCGGCAAGCAATCTCTCCCACAGGACTGTTAAAGGCTGCATATTGGGTGCTACCATAATTGGCTTTCTTATCTCCCCCAATGTGCGTTCAAACTTGTCATTGGCTAAATTTTCAAAAACATCTTGTCTGTAGACAAAACCTGTAATATTCTCCATATCGCCTGAGTATACAGGTATTCTTGAAAAGTGCAGGTACTGTTTATTTAGCGGGAAGTCGCTCATTTTCATATTCTCCGGAGCAGTAGCCACTACAACGCGTGGTGTCATAACCTCCTCGGCTTTGATGCTCCTCAGCTTGATAAGGTTTTGAATAATTCTGTTTTCTGTTGTGGCAAAAGTACCCTCCTCTGTTCCGATATCCACCATAGCACTTACCTCCTCCCGACTAACCGTAGCTTCCTCTTTTGATTTACTGGAGATGAGCTTGGTCATAAACTCAGAAGCATAAACAAAAGGATATGTAATGTAAATCATCCATTGAATAATATGGCCGGACGCCATTGCTATCTGCTTCCAGTAATAGGCTCCTAGGGTCTTAGGAACAATTTCAGAAAAAATAAGAATTAAAAGCGTAAGTACAGCAGAAATTAGACCAAAATATACCTCTCCAAAAAGTGCCGTTGCCTGTGCACCTACTCCAGCTGCTCCTACAGTGTGAGCAATAGTATTAAGGGTGAGAATTGCCGAGATGGGTCTGTCAATATTCTGTTTTAATTTTTTAAAAACCATTGCAGATTTTACTCCCTGATTATCCTTCATATTTATAAAAGATATTGGGGTTGAAAGAAGAACAGCCTCCATTACAGAGCATAGAAATGATATCCCAAGTGCAAGAAAAAGATAAGAGAGTAGTAAACCCATAATAAATCAGTTGACTATAATTTAACCCTCATTTTTGAGAGACGAGGATCTATCATATTTTGCGGAATGATACTCTTTATTGCTGCAACAATTGTATTAAGTAACTTCTCCTTAACAAAGTCCATCCGAAAGACCATTGATATCTCTCTTCTTGGTTCATCACCGGTGAATGGTCTTACATTTTTCTGTTGTTCTGGAGAGAGCATTGGAAGGTGAAGCTCCGGGAAAATTGTGAAGCCGCCGTTTTCGTCAACAACATTTATCAATGTTTCAATACTGCCCGCCTCATACTGCTGGTATGTGTTGAGGTTCCTATGGCAAATATTAAGTATTTGGTCGCGAAAACAGTGACCCTCTTCCAAAATCCACATTCTGGAGTAATCAAGTTTAGTTGCATCTATATACTCATTTGAATATAACTCATCAGATGGTGAGATATACGCAAGGAATCTCTCATAGTAGAGAGGAACCTCCAGTATATCCGGATCAGATAATGGGGTTGCAACAATTGCAAGCTCTATCTCTGCACTCTTGAGTTTATCAATAACAGTCGAGGTCTTCATCTCTGAGACTTTGCATCTGAGTGATGGGAGTCGCCTTCTGAACTCACCAAAAAGCTTAGGGAGCAAATAGGGAGCCACTGTTGGAATTATTGACATCTCAAGATCCCCCTGCAAACTCTCTCTTGAAGAGTCGGCAATCTCTCTAAACTGTTTGATATTGTATAATACAACACGAGCCTGAGTAACAATCATCTCCCCAATTTTTGTAACACTCGCAGGAGTGCGGGAACGGTCAAAAATCTCAATACCAAGCTCATCCTCAAGCTTCTGAATCATCATTGAGAGAGTTGGCTGAGATACACCACAGTGCTTTGCCGCCTTTGCAAAATGGCGATACTGGTCAACTGCTACAATATACTCAAGCTGTTGTATATTCATTCTAATTCTGTTTTGTTAAGGTACTTTTCAGGAAAAGTTCCTCCATCTGAGATTGGTCTATTAAACCGGGAGCATCCAGCATCACATCTCTTCCTGCGTTATTTTTTGGAAAAGCAATATAATCACGAATGGTCTCCTGACCTCCAAAGAGTGCACAGAATCGGTCAAAGCCAAAGGCTATTCCGCCGTGTGGAGGGGCGCCAAATTTAAATGCATTTATAATAAATCCAAACTTGTACTCAGCCTCCTCGTCAGTAAAGCCGAGAACCTCAAACATCCTTTTCTGAATAGCCGAGTCGTGTATACGGATGGAGCCGCCGCCAATCTCTGTTCCGTTGAGCACAAAGTCATATGCATTAGCTGCAACGGCAGCGATCTGCTCTCTGTCGTTACTGTAGAACTTCTCCATATCCTCCGGTTTAGGAGCGGTGAAAGGATGGTGCATAGCGTAGAAGCGCTTAGTCTCTTCGTCCCACTCAAGAAGAGGGAAGTCATACACCCAAAGAGGAGCATACACATCACTCTTTCGCAGCCCCATTCTATTGCCCATCTCAATCCTGAGAGTTCCTAGTGCCTCCTGCATCTTTTTCTTTGCGCCGGCTAGAATCAGAACTACATCACCCGATTTTGCGCCGGCAGCATCGGCCATAGCCTTAAGCTCATCAGGGGTATAAAATTTATCTACCGATGATTTGATTCCATCCTCGGCAACACGAATATATACAAGCCCCTTAGCCCCAACCTGCGGACGCTTTACCCATTCAGTAATTTCATCTAACTGTTTGCGAGTGTAGGATGCGCCACCCTCCACTGCTATTCCTCCCACATATTCGGCCTCATCAAACACCACAAAATTTTTGCCTCCGGTAAGGTGCTTTAGCTCGGCAATCCTCATCCCAAAACGGATATCCGGTTTATCAGAACCATAATATTTCATCGCATCTGCATAGGCCATCCTAGGAAAATCACCATTCATCTCTCTTCCCAAAACATTTTTGAAGAGCGACTTAATCATCCCCTCAAATGTGTTAAGAATATCCTCTCTCTCCACAAAGGCCATCTCGCAGTCTATCTGAGTAAACTCCGGCTGACGGTCTGCACGAAGGTCCTCATCTCTAAAGCAGCGTACAATCTGGAAATATCTGTCATACCCGGCAACCATAAGAAGTTGCTTAAATGTTTGCGGACTTTGTGGTAAAGCATAGAATTCACCAGGATTCATTCTTGAAGGGACAACAAAGTCACGGGCACCCTCAGGAGTAGATTTAATAAGAACTGGAGTTTCAATCTCCATAAAACCTATACTATCCAAATATTTACGAGTCTCCTGACCCATCTTGTGCCTAAGCTCAAGTGCCTTTTTTAGTGGATTTCTGCGAAGGTCTATGTATCTGTATTTTGCACGAATCTCTTCGCCTCCATCTGTATCATCTTCGATGGTGAATGGCGGAGTAACTGAGCCGTTCAGAACGTTAATATCAGTTATCTTTATCTCAATGTCCCCGGTGGGAATCTTTCCGTTTTTGCTGCTTCTCTCAGCAACAACACCCTTTGCCTGGATTACATATTCACGGCCAAGCTTCTCTGCAACAAGGTTAAGATTATGACTAACACTGTCATCCACAACCAGCTGAGTTATACCATATCTATCACGAAGGTCAATGAAACTCATCCCTCCCATTTTGCGAATTCTCTGAACCCATCCGGCCAGAGTTACCTCCTGTCCCGCGTGAGCAATGCGTAACTCGCCGCAAGTGTGTGTCCTGTACATATGAATTGAATTTACTTTAACTATATTCAAATTAGCCCACAAATATAGTCAAATCCATAAATATTATCTATTACAGGCTGCCAGTTATTTGCCACAAAAATATTTGGAGTAAGGACTAAGGTTTAGTACTTTTGTCGCCGAATGGTAGTATTCGCTTAGATTATACAAGCGAAACTTTAAAATGGGAATCAGGTTTAAATCCTGAGCTATACCCGTAGCCGTACGTTCCTTCAATGTTTTTCGAACTCTCTGACCACTGGAAAAAGCAGTCAAATACGCTCTGCAAGTATCTGGGAAGGTCTCGAAAAACGGAACAAGCCGGAAGACCTGCCATAAATAATATTAATTGTAAAACTTCGGGAATAAAGTTTTTACGGGCAATCGCTTTTATTGCAGCCTTATTCCTGTTTAAAACCATCGTTAACTCTTATGAGAGCATTTGTCTCCTGGAGCGGCGGTAAAGATTGCACTCTTGCACTTCACCATTTTTTAAGCAATCCTCTAAATGAGGTCTCCTATCTTGTCCACTTCGCAACTGACGGAGAGGGGCCTTCCAAATACCATCGATTTGGGAAGGAGGTATTTAATAAACAATCTCTCTCTATTGGCATACCACTTATAATTGAAGAGGTGTCCAATCAGGGCTATGAATATCATCTGAGAAGAGTAATTAGGAGTTTTCGAGAAGAGGGGATTGAAGCCGGAGTGTTTGGAGACATATTTCTGGAGGAGCATAGGATTTGGATCGAAAAAATTTGCAAAGAGGAGGAGGTTACTCCCATCTTCCCTCTGTGGGGGAAAAAAAGTCTTTCAGTAATTGAGGAGTTTTGCCAACTTGGTTATAAAGCCAGGGTAACAGGCGTTAAAGAGGGCGGAAATTTTGCCCCGCTTATGGAGAGAGAGATTGATAGCCACTTTATTAAAGATATCTGCACAATTGAGGGTGCCGATCCTTGTGGAGAAAACGGAGAGTATCACACTATGGCATATGATGGTCCATTATTTAGCAAAAAAATAGTTAACTCCCTCAAAAAGCCATTCATAATACTCTTTACATTATTATCAATTCTTTTACCACAAATAGGGTCATCAGAAGTAAAATACAAAAAAATAATATCTCTCACCCCCTCAATAACACAAAGTATATACTATTTAGGTGCTCAGGAGTTTTTGGCAGGGTGTACAAGCTATTGTCACGTTGCTAAAAATGATGGAATAGAGGTGGTCTCTTCTTCAATAAAACCAAATCTTGAGAAGATTGCAAAGCTTAAACCAGATTTAGTTCTGGCATCTGGAATGATCTCTGAAAGAGATGTAAATACACTAAGAAGACTTGGCATTAAAGTAGAGATATTTAACACTCCTAAATCCTTTAAGGAGATATGCATCCAATTTAAATCAATAGGTATACTAACCGGAAAAGAGAGAATCGCAGAGGATATTATCCAGAAATCAAAAGAGAGGGTACATAGAATTCAGGATCAGATGAAAAAATCCGGTATTTCTTTCTCATTTTTCATTCAGATAGGGGCTTCACCCATTTTCACGGTAATCCCCGATACTTTTATGAATGACTACATATTATTTTCCAATGGGATAAACATTGCATCATCTCTCCGGAGCGGAACTGTGGGTAGGGAATTTATAGTATCCAGGAATCCAGATTATATCTTCATTGTCACAATGGGAATAACAGGAGAGCACGAAGAGGCTCTATGGAGAGAGTTTACCAATATGAAGGCTGTTAAGCAGAACAATATTTTCGTACTGGAATCTGAGCTTGCCTGTCAACCAACACCCATAACATTTGCAGAGACACTAGAAATTATTCACAGCAAAATATCACAAAAATGAAAAGAGAGGGACTTGTACACGTTTATACCGGAGATGGGAAGGGTAAAACCACATCTGCGATAGGACTTGCAGTTAGAGCACTTGGTTGTGGAATGAGAGTTTGTTATGTATCATTTCATAAACGCCCGGAGCTATATGGATACACAGAGATGGAGAGTATTAGAAAACTTGGAGCAACAGTAATAAATATTGCAAAGGGGCATCCTCATCTGGACAAAACCATTGACAATGAAGAGATAACAAAAGAGGTAAATGAGGGACTTCTAATGATTAGCAAGCTTATCAAAGATAATAATTATGACCTACTTATCCTTGACGAGATAATAATATCCGTAAGGGACAACTATTTAGAGGAGAGGTCTCTCCTATCATTTATTAAAGAGAAGCCATATTCGCTGGAACTGGTACTAACAGGAAGAGCAGCAACAGAGGCAATTATGGATTCTGCCAACTATGTTAGTTTTATTAAGAAGATTAAACACCCGTACGATAATGGAGTTACAAGCCGTAAAGGCGTTGAGTATTGAAGCCGGTAAAATACTATTTCTAGTTACCCTCCTTATTATGGCCTCTGCCCTTTCACTGTGTACAGGAGAAATCTCCATAACACCGGATAGAGTACTCTTTTATCTAAAAGAGAGTGGGGCTATGGAGTACCAGGTACTTCACAACATTCGTATTCCCAGAACAATACTTGCAATAGCAATAGGCGGAAGTTTAGGCCTTTCCGGCGTTATTCTTCAGGGTATATACAGAAATCCTTTAGTAGAACCATATACTTTGGGAATATCAGGAGGAGCCTCACTAGGAATCACTTTTGTGATTGTAACAGGCCTGCAGAGCGCAGGAGAACTTACTCTTCCACTGGCTGGCTTTACAGGTGCGTTGATTACTGTCTTCCTAGTATATTTTTTAAGTTATAGAAGAGAGGGAGTTAGCACAAACAGGATGCTTCTTACCGGAGTTATGATTAGTTTTATATCATCATCTGCTGTAATGTTTTTAATGTCGGTGACAGCAATTGAGAATATCCACGGAATAGTTTTCTGGACAATGGGTTCTCTTAATGAGTCAAATCCGTTAATGGTATACGGAATCCTTATACTCTCACTAACAGGTCTCACTCTCTCCTATCTCTTTACCGCACCCCTAAATGCACTTAGACTCGGCGAATCCTCGGCTAGAAGCCTTGGAATCAATACTAAAGCAGTAATATGTATCCTCTTCTTTATTACATCTCTATTAACGGGAAGTTCAATAGCCGTTGCAGGGGTAATTGGATTCGTTGGGCTGGTAATCCCACACTTTGCAAGGTTGATTTCAGGTACAGATTATCGCTCTTTACTTATAATCTCCTTTCTTTCAGGTGGAGTTTTTATGCTCCTCTGCGATATACTGGCAAGAACTCTCGTCTTTCCAAACGAACTCCCAATAGGAGTAATAACCGGAATATTCGGAGGGGTAACTTTTATTTCACTTATATGGATAAAAAAACGTACTTGAATATTGAAAATCTCACCTGTGGATATAGAGAGGGATTTATGCTGAAGCCTTTTAATTTATCTCTATCCAAGGGCTCCTTTGGCGGTATAATTGGAGGTAACGGGTCCGGAAAAAGCACTTTTTTCAAAGGGCTAACTGGTGAACTAAAAATCACAGGCGGAAGTGTGAGGCTTGACGGAACTGAACTCTCTTCACTTACCCTGAGAGAGAGGGCCAAGAGAGTTGCACTTGTTCCTCAATTCATTGAAAAGAGCCCAATAACAGTTGAGGAGTATGTTTTAATGGGCAGAATGCCCCACAGAAGAGCTTTCCAATTTTTAGAGACAAAGGAGGAGCAAGAGATTTTAGAAAACTCCCTTGAACTGACAGGTATTATGCACCTTAAGAGATGCCGTTTCACAGAGTTAAGTGGAGGAGAACAACAGATGACAGCAATAGCCTGTGCACTTGCTCAGAAACCACAACTCATATTACTTGATGAACCCACCTCACACCTTGACATCACTTACCAATCCAGAATTATGAATCTTCTTCAAAGATTGAACGAAGAGGAGGGGCTTACAGTACTTATGATTATTCACGACCTCAACCTTGCAGGTGAATATTGTAGTCATATTTCACTTGTAAAAGAGGGAGAACTTATTATTCAAGGAGATCCGGAAGAGGTTCTAAGATATAAGAACATTGAGAGAGCATACGACACAGTTGTTGTTGAGAGCAGAAACCCGGTTTCCGGGAAACCGGCAATATTTCAGGTTTCTGAAAGATTTTCAAAAAGATATGATAGATGAAGCTGATATTGGTAAGACACGGTGAGACTATCGAAAATAGCAATGGAATATGTCAGGGTCAAAGAGAGGGGCGACTAAGTAAAAAGGGGAAGATTCAGGTAGAGCTGACAGCTCTTCAATTTGAAGATATAAGTTTGGATGTCTGTTTTACAAGTGATCTTAAAAGAGCTGTTGAAACAGCAGAGGTTATTGCAAATAAGAGTGGATTGAGAGTGATTGAGGAGCCAGCATTAAGGGAGCGAAATCTTGGTGAATTGCAGGGGAGAGCCTTCCCCAAAGAGTGGGATCTCTTTAATAACTATGAAAAAGCAGAGAGAATTGATGATATTTTCTACAGACTAAAACTCTTTGTAAATGTAATTGAGAGGCTTCCCCAAGAGTCTACAATATTAATAGTAAGTCACGGAATAACATTGAGAATATTGCTCGCCCTCCTACTAAAAAAAGCGAGGAGGGAGGAGATCCTGAGCCTTGGAGAGTTGGCAAACTGCTCAATAACCATATTGGAAAGAGTGGAGTCCGGATTATTCAGAGTAATTGAATACAACAATACTAACCATTTAAATAAACAATGCCTATGAAGTAAAATTGAAAAGCGACAAAAAATTGAAAAGCCAATATAATGGAATCCGGTAATCTGATAAGATCAGAAAAGCCGGAGCTGTACCCGCAGCCGTATGTCCTTTAAAGACTTCTGAAAATTTCGCCACTGTCATTGATGATGGGAAGGCTTCAGAAGGGAGACGAGCCGGAAGACCTATTGGCAAGCAGAACCATCGCTTTCGGGGATAAAAGCACTCGAGAGTTTATGGTTAAGCAATATGTTTAACTAAAAACTTTATAATTAAATGACTACTAAATTTTTACATGGAGCACTTCTAATGCTCCTTCCACTTTGTGCATTTGCACAATCAGAACAGGCTGATACTGCAAAAAACCTTCAAATTGAAGAGGCAGTGATAACAGCAACAAGAATGCAGCTTAAGCTGAAAAATATTCCACAAAAGGTTGAGATTTTAGACAACTCGGTAATTAACAGCACCCCTCAAGATAATTTAGGCGACATCCTCAAGAGGCGGACAAATCTGGATGTTATTCAATATCCAGGTGCTATGACAACAGTAGGGCTCAGAGGATTCCCCGCTACAGCTCACTCAAGAAACTATACACTTATTTTAATGGACGGCCTTCCAGCAGGGACTAACAATCTGGCCACAATACCATCGGAATTTATTGAGAGGGTGGAGATTGTTAAAGGCCCCTATTCTGTACTTTACGGATCCGACGCTATGGGAGGTGTAATAAACATCATAACAAAAAAATCAACTATAAAACCACAAGGAGGCGCTTCAACAGGAGCAGGAAATTTTGGACAAACTTACTTTAATGGTTACGCAAGCGGTGCCATTGCTAAGAATCTTCTGGTTTCATTATCATACAGCAGAACTGAACAAAACTCAGACTACAGAATTGGCTCCCGTAACATTCTGAAAAAAACAGAACTAGAAAAATATATTTTGGACAATAAGTCGTACGGAGATATAATGGAGAACTCCAAATTCAGAATAAGTCAGTTTAACGGAAAAATTGAGTATAAAATTGGCAAAAAGGTTATTGCAAATCTCTACTCATCTTTAATGCTCTCAAACGACATTGAGACTCCGGGAAATTATTGGCACAGCTATGGAAAATCAAAAAAAGAGATAACACGATTTGCGAACTACGGAGAGGTGAGATATGAAGAGAAAAACAATCTGCTTATTATCTCTCCTTATGCCAGTATTCAAAACGAAGCGAATTACAACAACAATACAGATGTTGCATTTATCAATTCAAAAGAGGAGATAAATCAATCCGGTATTAAAATAGGGAATACACACACCTGGGGTAATTTAAAATGGCTAGCGGGGATGGATTATGATATTTACGATGTTCGCTCTGAGCGATTTTCATCTAAACTTACTCCCACAAACCCCTATCGACCAGACCATACAAGAGGAGCTCTCTCCCTTTTCACTCAACTTGCATATAGCTATGACAAACTATTCCTAAGTGCTGGGGGACGGTTTAATTACATAACCTATAAAATGAAGGCAAACAAGCCTATGGGCAGTGAGGAGAAGAGTTCAAGCTATATTAATTTTAACCCTTCATTTGGAGTTAAATATAACTTACACTCCTTAATATCAATACACGGAAGTATTGGTAGCGGATTTTACGTCCCCGATGCATATAAAAGCGCAGGCGCTTATATGATTGGAAATAAACAATATGTTGGGAACCCAAATCTTAAACCGGAGAGCACAACATCATTTGATTTTGGGGTAAAATTGGGAGAGGGCAAACTTTTAGATCTGGATTTGACCTATTTCCAGAATTTTTACTTGAACAAAATTGTAACAGATAATAGTCAAAAGGATGTGGTAACTTACAAAAACGCATCAAGCGGGAAGATGAACGGGCTAGAGTTCCTAGCATCTTCAAATATCGCTAGATTATGGACAAATTTATTCAAGGTAGAGCTATATGGAGGTTTTACCTGGCTTATCAACAACACATTTAAGGATGGTATAACAAAAAGTACTCTCTACACAAGAGAGGTTACTGCCAATATGGGATTGATATTTGACAATTTCAAGGGATTTGAGGTAGGTATCAATGGAAGGTATTCAGGGCATCGACTTGAAAATGATTGGATGGTTTGGGATAACCTTAGACCTGATATCAAATCTACTGATTATTATTCAAAAGGGGGATATTCAGAGGCAGACCAAATTTTGAGACATCCTAGCTATCTGGTTGTTGATGCTCACGCTTTCTATAGTATATCCGGCAGATTCCGGATAGGTATTACATCCTCAAATCTTCTTGACGAAAATTACACAGAGAAGGATGGTTATAATATGCCTGGTAGATCTGTAATGGGTCACTTCAGTATTAGATTCTGAAATAGATGAGGGAGATAATTTTCGTTACCGGGGGGCAAAGATCCGGTAAAAGTAATTATGCCCAGGGTTTGGCGGAGAGCATCTCCGCCCACCCTTTTTATCTCGCAACAGCTCGGAAATGGGATAGCAATTTTGAAAAAAGGATTGAGAGACATCAACTGGATCGAGGTGAAAAATGGCAGACTTTAGAGATAGATAAGAGGATTGGGAAGGTTAACCTAGAGGGGAAGACTGTTCTTCTAGATTGCATCACACTCTGGCTAACCAATATTTTTCACGACAATCGTTACAATCTTGAAAAATCTCTTATTGAGGCTAAGAGGGAGTGGGAGAGATTCTCAAACCAAAACTTTAGGCTAATAGTGGTAAGTAATGAAATTGGGATGTCACTTCACGCTCCGGATGAGAGCTCCAGAGATTTTACAGATCTCCAGGGGTGGATGAATCAATTTATTGCAAAAAACTCAGATAAAGTAATCTTAATGATATCTGGAATACCAGTAACAATCAAATAATAAATTACATACAAAAATTATGGAAAAAGAATTAATAAATAAAATAGATACTCGTACTAAACCAATAGGCTCACTCGGAAAGTTGGAAAAGATAGCATACCAAATTGGTATGATCCAGAAAAGCCTAACACCACAACTTAACAATCCCACAATACTTGTTTTTGCAGCAGATCACGGTATTGCAGAGGAGGGGGTTAGCCCCTTTCCAAAAGATATCACTTATCAAATGGTAATGAATTTTACCCGAGGGGGTGCAGGAATAAATGTGTTTACCAAACAAAACGGAATAAAACTTAAAGTCATTGATTGTGGTGTTGATTATGACTTTCCCGAAGGGGCAGATATTGTAAACGCAAAATTGGCTAGAGGTACTACAAATATGATCAAAGAGCCTGCAATGAGTATTGATATGTGCAGAGAGGCCATAGAAAAGGGTAGAGAGTTCACAAGATGTGAATTTGAATCCGGATGCAATACAATAGGATTTGGAGAGATGGGGATAGGAAATACATCTGCAGCCTCTTTACTTCTTCATAAATACGGAAAGTTCCCGCTGGAAGAGTGTGTAGGAAGAGGAGCCGGACACAATGATGATGGGCTGAATCATAAACTTGAGATTCTGAAAAAAGTAGCTAAAAAGTACAATCCTAAAGATCCTCTTGAGATACTTGCCACTTTTGGAGGTCTGGAGATAGCAATGATGTGCGGTGCAATACTGGAGGCCAGAAGGCTTAATATGGTTATTCTTGCTGATGGTTTTATTGCAACATCGGCCTTTATGGCAGCACACCAAGTGGATCCAAAAATTCAGGAGAATACCATTTTTTGCCATACATCGGGAGAGAAGGGGCACGCTCTTATGCTAAAATATTTCAAAGCCGACCCTCTCTTAAATATGGACCTTAGGCTTGGAGAGGGGACGGGAGCGGCAATAGCCTACCCCATTATTAAGTCGGCTCTGCTTTTTCTAAATGAGATGGCTGGATTTGACGAGTTATGAAAAGAGAGTTGAATTTACTTTTTAATGCTTTGCTCTTCTATACTAGATTTCCAGTTCCGGTAAAAGTTGGTTTTTCTGAAGAGATTCTATCAAAATCCTTCAGGTATTTTCCTCTGGCCGGAGCTCTTGCGGGAGGGGTGGGAGCACTTGTATATTACTTGTGTTGCCTTATACTTCCACACTCCCTTGCGATTGCATCAGCAATTATAGTTATTATCCTGTTAACAGGAGCAATGCACGAAGATGGATTATCAGACTTTCTAGATGGATTTGGTGGGGGTAGAAGCAGAGAAGATATACTAAGAATAATGAAAGAGAGCACCATAGGTGTTTATGGTGTTCTGGGAGTTGTCTCTATCCTTTTTATTAAATACCTGGCTCTTAATTCACTGCCTAAGGATCTTATAATAACTACACTTATAGGCGCTCACTCAGTCAGCAGATTAAGCCCGATAATGCTTGTTAACAGCTCCACATATGTAAGAGAGAGGTTGAGCAAAGCGAGTCATACACGTCTAAAGACAGATAAAAAAACGATAGCCATAGCCACAATAATTGCATCGGCACCTCTTCTGCTCTTCAACTGGAAATTCTCTGCTGTATATATCCTACTTTCAGCCCTGCTCTTTATAGTGTTTAGAAGATATCTTAATAAAAGATTGGGTGGTTTTACTGGTGATACACTAGGAGCACTCCAACAACTCAATGAGGTTTTATTCTACCTAGTACTGATTGCATCAATAAAGATATGAATGGAATAATATACCTGATACGCCATACAAAATTAGTTGTTGAGGAGGGAATTTGTTACGGCATTACAGATTTAAATCTGGCAGAGAGTTTTAACGAAGATGTGGATATTATATTAAAAAAACTAGAAGGAGTTCCCATAGGCAGAGTCTATAGCAGCCCTCTTGAAAGGTGCAAAAAATTAGCCCAGAAGTTTAACAAGAGAGTCCGATACGACAATCGGCTTATAGAGATGAACTTTGGAGAGTGGGAAGGGCTACCCTGGGACGAAATATTCCAGAGAGAAGAGGGTAAAAAATGGTTTGCAAACTACTTAGAAGAGAGATGTCCTGACGGAGAGTCATTTTGGGACTTGTTCAGAAGAGTTCAATCATTTGCGGAGGAGATACCATTAGACGCAAAAGCAACGTTAATAATAACTCACGCAGGCGTTATAAGAACTTTTCTATCTGCATTAAATATCATAACTCCGGAAGAGATGTTCTCAGTGGATATATCATTTGGAGAGGTTTTAAAAATTGAAAACAGAGATTTCAAATTATTATGAAAAATAGAATTAGACCAATAATGTTTGTTGGTATAGGATCTGATGTTGGCAAGTCGGTTATCAATACAGCCTTCTGCAGAGTGCTTCTTCAAGATGGATACTCCCCTGCCCCGTTTAAAGCACAAAATATGTCGCTAAACAGCTTTGCTACAAAAGATAATCTAGAGATAGGCAGGGCTCAAGCTGTACAAGCAGAGGCATGCGGTATTGAAAGCACTTCTGATATGAATCCAATACTTTTAAAACCGATAAGCAATAATGAATCTCAAATTATTCTGAACGGAAAACCTGTCGGCAATAAAAGTGCAGCGGAATATTTTAGAGAAGAGGGAAGAGAAAAGCTTTTCAAAAGCGCAACAAGAGCTTACGACACTCTTAATTCCATATACAATCCCATTGTATTAGAGGGAGCCGGCAGTATATCAGAGCTCAATCTTAAAAGCAAAGACATTGTTAATATGAGGATGGCTATGTACAGCGGAGCAGCAACCTATATAGTAGCGGATATCGATAAAGGGGGAATATTTGCCAGTCTATATGGCTCTGTAATGCTCCTTACACCAGAAGAGAGGAAAGCAATTAGGGGAATTATCATTAATAAATTCAGAGGGGACATAGAATTATTTAATGAGGGGAAAAGATTAATCGAGGAGTTGACAGGTGTGCCGGTTGTTGCAATTCTGCCATGGTACGATGATATATTAATCGATCAGGAAGACTCTGTAGTCCTAGAAAAAATTGTGAGAAAAAAGGGGAAACAAGGGGTTAAAATTGCAGTAGTTCACCTCAAGCATATGTCAAATTTTACCGATTTCAATATCTTGGAACATCTTCCTCAAGTCTCCCTTTTCTACACAAGAGATAACAAAGAGATAGAATCCGCAGACATAGTAATTATTCCCGGCTCAAAAAATGTTATTTATGACCTAAATCACCTTAGAAGCAGTGGTCTTGCGGGAGCACTTTTAAGACATCACAGTAAGGGAAAACCCCTTTATGGAATATGTGGTGGGTATCAGATTATGGGTAAGTGGATTCACGATCCATACCAAATTGAAGGAGATATTGAATCTGCCCCAGGATTGGGAATTCTCCCCATTGAGACAACCCTTCAGAAGGGAAAAGTGACACGTAGGTGTACATTCACACTTGCCAACAGCAGAGGTTCCGGAAAGGGTTATGAGATACACTCCGGTGTAAGTTCTGGCAAAAAACCCTTTGCTATACTTGATAATGGGGAAGAGGATGGTTTTTATCTTAACACGTACACTTGGGGAACATATATACACGGAGTATTTGACAATCCTTCACTTATCTCTCTTATACTTTCTGAAGCTTCAAAAAAAGATACCCCAGCAATTGAATTCCAAGATATTCGGGAAGAAAATTACAATAAACTGGCAGAGTGGTTCAGGTCAAATTCAGAACTGGATTACATATACAAAACTTTGGCATATGATTAAGGGACACGGTAATAATCCATACGAAACAAAATACAGAGTATGTATAGACTTCAGCTCAAATATTGCATTCAACAGCAAAAGAGAGTTGATAACTGAACATATAATAGAAGAGATTGGTTTTATACACAATTATCCAGATCCAGAAGCAACCGAGTTAAGAGAGAGGATTGCTCATCATCACAATACTAATATTCACTCAGTTCTAATTACAAATGGCTCTGCAGAGGCCTTCTACATACTGGCACACTATACAGCGGCCTCAAAAACTGCCATATTCATACCATCATTTGCCGAATATGAAGATGCCTGCAAGCTATATAATCATAGGATAACTTATATTGAATCAGAAGCAATTCTCAGATCAAAACTCTCTGATTATAGAACCATTTGGGTAGGCAATCCAAATAATCCAGATGGAAGAATTCTACCTTATGAAATAATAAAACGCTTATGCGATAAGAATTCCCAATCATTGATTATCCTTGACCAAGCATATGTTCATCTTAGCAAATCAACTACTATATGTCAATCAAAAGGTGAGAGACCAAAAAATCTTATTGAAATTCATTCTCTAACAAAAGCCTTTGCTATACCCGGGCTAAGACTTGGTTACATCATTGCCTCCCCCAATATTATATCAAAACTCTTCAATATGCGTCCTCCCTGGAGCGTAAACTCTATTGCTTTAAATACAGGTTACTTTATAATGAGCCAATTTGAGAAGTTATTACCAGATAAAGATGAGTTATTCTCTGAATCACTCTTTTTACAAGAGGAATTTAAAAAAATTGAAGGTATAGATGTGTTACCATCCTGCTCTAATTTCTTTCTTTCCAAAATTGCCCTAATCAGCTCCCATCAATTGAAAGAAGAGCTCATTAAGAGATACGGCATACTAATAAGAGATGCATCAAATTTCAGAGGTCTGACAAATAATCACTTTAGGGTGGCAGCACAAAGCAGAAATAAGAACGTAGAGCTTATAAAGGCAATTCAAGAAATATTACAAGAGTTTAAATAATGACAGATACAAAATATTTTGCAATAGGAGCCCTTATGGCAGGAGCCATACTTGACACACTGCTGGGAGATCCCCGCAATTTTCCTCACCCTGTAAAGGAGTTTGGCAAGTGCATCAATTATTTAGAACAACGATTAAATAAAGGCCAATATAAGATATTTAAAGGACTTATAATGTGCGCCTTGCTCTCCTTAGGCGTTTGGGTTATTTACTATCTTTTACAAAATATTGCCGCTATAAATCCTTTTACACAGCTCCTCTTCTCTTCTCTATTTATCTTCTATGGATTAAGTAACAGATCTTTAATAGAGGAAGGGCTTAAAATAGAACAGCAGCTTACTAAGGGTGATATTCAAAAATCAAGAATAATGCTTAGTGAAATAGTTGGTAGAGATACCTCCCAACTATCACCCCACAAAATACGAATGGCAATTTTGGAGACAATGTCTGAAAACCTTAGCGACGGAGTTGTAGCACCACTTTTTTATTACACATTGGGAGGAGTACCTCTTATGATGTCTTATAAAATGGTAAATACGCTAGATTCTATGGTAGGTTATAAAAATGATAGATTCCTCCTTTTTGGAAGAGCATCTGCAAAACTTGACGACTTTGCAAACTTTATCCCCGCAAGAATAACAGCACTGTTAATTTTTATTGTTACTCTTAAATACAAGTCATTTAAGTATATGATACATTATGGGAGATCCCATTCCAGTCCAAATTCGGGCTATCCGGAGGCAGCCCTTGCCGGAGCCTTAAATTGTACCTTGGGAGGCCCTAGTGTGTATAGCGGGATAGTTGTATCAAAACCTTATATAGGAAAAGAGCAGAGAGAGATAGAGCACCAAGATATAATTAAAACCGCACATATTAATTCTCGTGTATTTATTTTATCTCTCTTAATTGTCCTCCTTTCGATTATTATATTCCCTTAATAATATCCCCAAAGAAAAATACAAATAGAGTTATTAAAATTGCCCCCAGTATATTTAACATCAGACCTGTTCTGGCCATCGTTCCCACAGAGACCCTGCCTGTCCCAAAGATAATTGCATTAGGAGGAGTTGCCACCGGCATCATAAATGCCATTGAGGCCGATATAGTGGCCGGCACCATAAGCATAAGCGGATTAATACCGGTTGTAACAGCTATCCCTGCTAGAACCGGAAGAACCATTTCAGTTGTGGCAGTATTAGAAGTAAGTTCAGTAAGAAAAGTTATTACAAGACAAATTATTAAGATTATCAGTACTGGATGCAGAGAGGCTACCCCCGCAAAATGGCTGCCCACCCATAATGAGAGCCCGCTCTCTTTAAATCCTGTAGCCAATGCAAATCCACCGCCAAAAAGAAGCAAAATGCTCCACGGTAGCTTAACAGCCGTCTCCCAGTTCATCAGCATACTCCTCTTCCCGTCATCGGCAACACTACCCTTACCTGCCGGAATTACAAAGAGTACAAGAGCCATAAATATTGCAACCGTTCCGTCATTTATATATCCCGATTCAGGAAAGAGTCCGCTCCATCCCGGAAGGATGAAGCTGCCCAATTGAATATCGGCACGGAAAATCCACAGAAGAGCAAGTAGAGAGAATATTATAAATACAATCTTCTGCTCCCTTGTAGTTTTGCCCATCTCTTTTAAATAATTATGGAAAATATTCCGCTTAATCTCTCTCCATTCTCCCTTTTTAGGCCTGAATAAAATATATAGATAGCCCCAGATAAATACAAAAAAAGAGAGGGCAAGCGGAAGTGCAAAAATGAGCCATTTATAAAACGATATTTCAGGAGCATCCGGAAAATATATATGAAATATCCTTACAAAAGAGAGGTTTGGAGGCGTCCCCACAAGAGTTGCCACTCCTCCCACAGACGAGCTGTAGGCAATGCCAAGTAAAATAGCAATTGCAAAGCGCCCGGAACTTTTTCCCTCCATCAGTTCATCCAACTGTTTAATGATAGCCATTGCAATGGGCAGCATCATCATTGCAGTAGCTGTGTTTGATATCCACATTGAGAGAAAAAAGGAGGAAAACATAAAGCCCAAAAGGATTCTTGAAGGGCTCACACCTGTAATACAGAGTATTTTATATGCTATTCTGCGGTGAAGATCCCATCTCTCCATAGCAAGAGCTACAAGGAATCCCCCCATAAAAAGAAAGATTGTATCGTTGAAATATGTGGCAGAGACAGCTCTACCATCCATAATACCTAAAAGAGGAAAGAGTGCAACCGGGAGTAGGGATGTAACAGCAAGTGGAACAGCCTCTGTTATCCACCAAGTAGCCATAAGAAGAACTACCGCAAGAGTAGTAGTCACCTTGGGATTCTCCGG